>NZ_JBLFFM010000001.1:786543-960543 GCF_051400835.1 Erwinia artemisiae
GCGTTCTTAGCTCAGTTGGTTAGAGCACCACCTTGACATGGTGGGGGTCGGAGGTTCGAGTCCTCTAGAACGCACCATCTTCTGCTTTCTCCCGTCACGTCTTTCCACGCCGCTGTTTTGTGTAATCACTTGTTTCAACGTGCTATTTATCTTCCATAATGTTTCGCTTCGGTCTGCTGCTTTTTCCCGTAACGCTTTACTTCACCGCGCTGCCCTTTCTCGCGCCCGAATGGCTCTTTCTGCGCCCGGCCACCGCCTTTTTTTGCGCAACAATCTGATCTGGTGCAAGCTTTCCCCCGTTCCGGCCTACTTTTTAATTGGTTTTCAATGGGCTGAGTAGCTATAATACGAAACGTTGTTTCACTTGAATGGTTTCAGCGTATGGTTGGCCCTTTAGCAAAAACGATAGCTGGTTGCGCAACCGATCTTTGCGCCTGCGCCAAAACCGCGTTTAAACTTCCTCTGCACGCTTTTTTTCTGTCACCTATCCTTAAGCTGTATCGCAGTTCGCCGCTCGGGCGGTCGCACCCCCAATCACCGGGATTACGCTTTATTTCATCCATCACAACTTAACAGATGACTCGTCATGAAAAAGACCAAGATTGTTTGTACTATCGGTCCAAAAACCGAATCGGAAGAAATGTTGACCAACCTGCTGGACGCGGGCATGAACGTTATGCGTCTGAATTTCTCTCACGGCGATTACGATGAGCACGGTAAGCGTATCGCTAACCTGCGCGCGGTGATGAGCAAAACCGGCAAGCAGGCCGCTATTCTGCTGGACACCAAAGGGCCAGAAATTCGTACCATGAAGCTGGAAGGCGGCGCGGACGTGTCGTTGAAAGCCGGTCAGACCTTTACCTTCACCACCGACCAGTCCGTTATCGGCAACAGCGAGCGCGTGGCGGTGACCTATTCCGGCTTCACTTCCGATCTCTCTATCGGCAACACCGTCCTGGTGGACGATGGCCTGATCGGCATGGAAGTCACCGAAGTGACCGAAAACCACGTGGTTTGTAAGGTACTGAACAACGGCGATCTGGGCGAAAACAAAGGCGTTAACCTGCCTGGCGTTTCTATCCAGCTGCCAGCGCTGGCCGAAAAAGACAAGCGTGACCTGATTTTTGGTTGCGAACAGGGCGTGGATTTTGTTGCCGCTTCCTTTATCCGCAAGCGTTCTGACGTGCTGGAAATTCGCGAGCACCTGAAGCAGAACGGCGGCGAGCATATTCAGATCATCTCTAAAATTGAAAATCAGGAAGGCCTGAACAATTTTGATGAGATCCTGGACGCTTCCGACGGCATCATGGTAGCGCGCGGCGACCTGGGTGTGGAAATCCCGGTTGAAGAGGTGATTTTCGCGCAGAAGATGATGATCAAGAAATGTAACCGCGCACGCAAAGTGGTGATTACCGCTACGCAGATGCTGGACTCAATGATCAAAAACCCACGCCCTACCCGTGCAGAAGCGGGCGACGTGGCTAACGCCATCCTCGACGGCACCGATGCGGTTATGCTCTCTGGCGAAAGCGCCAAGGGTAAATACCCGCTGGAATCCGTCACCATTATGGCTACCATCTGCGAACGTACCGATCGCGTGATGAAAAGCCGTATCGACTCTCAGCATGACAGCCGCAAAATGCGCATCACGGAAGCCGTGTGCCGTGGCGCAGTAGAAACTGCCGAGAAGCTGGAAGCGCCGCTGATCGTGGTGGCAACCGAAGGCGGTAAGTCAGCCAAGTCCGTACGCAAATATTTCCCGAACGCGACTATCCTGGCGTTAACCACCAACGAACAGACCGCGCGTCAGCTGATCCTGAGCAAAGGCATTGTGGCGTCCGTGGTGAAAGAAATTGCTTCTACCGATGATTTTTACCGTATCGGTAAAGAAGCGGCCATCGCCAGCGGCTACGGTCGTAAAGGCGATGTCGTGGTGATGGTTTCTGGCGCGCTGGTGCCGAGCGGAACCACGAATACCGCGTCTGTGCACGTTCTGTAATCAAAGATTACGCCTTGTAGTGAAAAAGCGCCCTGAGTGGCGCTTTTTTTACAGCTTAGCTCAAAGTTTTTTCTAAAAATTCCAATCGAGATTAACTATTCAATTGCGCTGTAAGGCGAGATAAGTCCGATTGAAATCGTCTGTTTTCGCTAAATTTTTTGGGCTTTTTCGTAAAGACGGTGCTTCTTTGAGCGAACGATCAAATTTAAGCACGTTCTAACCAAAAATTTATTCTCATTGGAAAAAACTTTGTGTAATACTTGTAACGCTACATGGAGATTAACTCAATCTAGAGGGTATAAATAATGAATCGTACTAAACTGGTACTGGGCGCGGTAATCCTGGGTTCTACTCTGCTGGCCGGTTGCTCAAGCAACGCTAAAATCGACCAGCTGTCTACCGACGTTCAGACTCTGAACGCTAAAGTTGACCAGCTGAGCAACGACGTGAACGCAATCCGTTCTGACGTTCAGGCTGCTAAAGACGACGCAGCACGCGCTAACCAGCGTCTGGACAACCAGGCTCACTCTTACCGTAAGTAAGAGTTCTGGTTTAAAAATGGCGCACATTGTGCGCCATTTTTTTTGCCTGTCGCCTTCACGGCTGCAGAAAGCGTTCCGGGCCGTTTATAACTGTTCCCCGTCCAGCCTCGCTTCGCGGCTGCAGAACACGTTCCCGCCCATTTTTAACTGCCCCCCATTCCAGCCCCGCTTTGCGGCTGCAGAGTGCGTTACGGGCCCTGCCCCCAGCTCTGGCCATCGCTTTGCGTTAGCGCTGAAAGCGCGAAGGCTTCAGAAAGCGTTCCAGCCCTTTTATGGCTTTCTGCCCACTTCCGCCCTCGCTTCACAAAGATAATCGCTTAAAGCGCTTCTGGGACGCTCTCAGACGCCGACGTTTCGCCCTTATTCACCAGCACCGGCAATCCCGCACGTCTTTTTAATGCTTCCTTAATAACCTGACTATCGCTCAGCGCGCTGCCTACAAATTTTTTGGTTTGCGCGGTCAGCGCAATCGGCATCGTTTGTGGATCGTCCTTCTCGCTGTGGGACAGCGGCTGATGGACTTCGATATAGCGCTTGCCGTCCGGCTCTGTGGCGTACTTAACGGGCTGATTGATAATCTGCACGCGGGTGCCTTCAGGCACGCTGTTAAACAGGTTTTCGATATCGTCAGGCCGCAGGCGGATACAGCCGGAGCTGACCCGCATCCCAATGCCGAAATCCGCGTTGGTGCCGTGGATCAGATAGTGGCCTTTGCCGTAAGCCAGGCGCAGCGCATACAGCCCCATTGGGTTATCCGGCCCGGCGGGTATGGTCGTTGGCAAGGTTTTGCCTTCCGCCGCGTAGCGCTTGCGGATATTCGGCGTGGGCGTCCAGCTGGGGTTAGGGATCTTCTGACTGATGCGCGTCACCATCGCAGGCGTGTTGGCGCCAAGCTGGCCAATGCCTATCGGGTAAACGACCACCTTATTTTCATCTTTTGGATAATAGTAGAGCCGTAGCTCGGCCACGTTGACCACGATCCCTTCCCTTTTGGTATCGGGCAGCAGCATCTGCGTAGGGATAACCAGTTTCGATCCCGCTTTCGGCAGCCAGGGATCGGTGCCGGGGTTGGCTTCCAGCATCCCTAACAGGCCCGTCTGAAAGTGCGCGGCAATGCTTTCCAGCGAGCGCCCGTCATCCGGCACGGTATAAAGCTGGTTTTCGCCAATTAAACGGCTGTCGGCGGCGGGAAGCGGATAATCGGCCGCACGCGCCAGAGAGAAGAAAAAAAATAACGAAGAGAGGAGTAGAGTTTTCATTTTTATTTCTCGCCAGGTAAACAACACTTCCCGTCATCATGACGGGAAGCCTGTCGAGAAGTGTAGCAACTTAGCGGCTAATACTGTCCTGCGCTTTCTGGCGAATAGCACGGATCATCGCTTCCAGACCCTGCGAGCGCGACGGCGTCAGGTGCTGGGTAAGCGCCAGCTCGCTGAACCATGGCCGCACGTCAAAATCGAGAATTTCCGCCGGGGTCATCTGCTGGTAAAGCACAAACACCAGGGCAATCAACCCTTTAACGATAGCGGCGTCGCTGTCGCCCTGCAGCAGCACGCGGCCCTGCTCGTCCAGTTCCATCACGATCCAGACCTGGCTCTGGCAGCCGGAAATGGTATTCTCCGGCTGGTGCAGCGAGTCCGGCAGCGCAGGCAGTTTCGCGCCCAGTTCAATCACATAGAGATACTTCTCTTCCCAGTTGGCGCAGCGGGAAAAGTTGCGAACCAGTCTCTCTTTATCGGGCAGTGTTGCCATGCAGTTCTCCTTTGCCTGGGCGGTTTAACCGCCCAGCAGCATATGTATACGTGTCAGGCCTGCCGCCAGGCGGTCGACCTCTTCCTCGCTATTATACAAAACAAAGGAAGCACGACACATCGCCGGGACGTCGTAGTGATGCATCAGCGGCATGGCGCAGTGGTGACCGGTACGAATGGCAATACCGTAGCGATCCAGAAAGCTGCCCACGTCATAGGCGTGATGCTTGCCCAGATTAAAGGCGATCACGCCTGCGCGATGCTGCGGGCCGTAAATGACCAGATCCGGCACGGAGGCCAGCTTGTCCATCGCGTAGCGCATCAGCGCCTGCTCGCGCTGCGCAATGTTATCCAGCCCCAGCGCTTCCACCCATTTCAGCGCCGCGCCAAGGCCCATGATGCCGCCGGTATTCGGCGAGCCTGCCTCAAAGCGCCACGGCGCGGCGGCGTAGGTGGTGCCGGCAGTCAGGCTGACGGTGGCGATCATCGATCCGCCCCCTTCCCACGGCGGCATTTGATCCAGCATGGCTTTACGCCCGTACAGGATGCCGATGCCGGAAGGCCCGTATATTTTATGGCCGGAGAACAGATAAAAGTCGCAGTCCAGATCCTGCACGTCGACTTTTGCATGCATCACGGCCTGTGCGCCGTCAATCAGCGTAGCGACGCCTGCGGCTTTCGCCTGCACCACCAGTTCTTTGACCGGATTGATGGTGCCCAGCACGTTGGAAACGTGCGTAACGGCCAGCATACGGGTGCGGCTATCCATCAGTTTTGGCAGCGCGGCCAGATCCAGCTCGCCGTCGGCCGTCAGAGGGATAAAGCGCACTTCCGCGCCGGTGCGCTCGGCCACCATCTGCCACGGCACGATATTGGCGTGGTGTTCCATCTCGGTAATGATGATGTTGTCGCCGGGCTGCAGCTGGCTGCCGCCCCAGCTGCTGGCAACGAGGTTAATCCCCTCGGTTGTGCCCTTAACAAACACGATTTCCTCTGGCGAAGCGGCGTTAAGGAAACGCGCGGCGTGCGCGCGAACCTCTTCCATCTCCGTGGTCGCTTCGGCGCTCAGGGTGTGAATACCCCGATGCACCGCCGCATAGCCGTGCTCGTAGAAATGGCTTTCCGCATCGATCACCGCCTGCGGTTTCTGCGCGCTGGCGGCGCTGTCAAGGTAGGCCAGCGGCTGGCCATTCACTTCTCGCGCCAGAACAGGAAAATCGGCCCTGACGCGCGTCAGGTCAAAACTCATTTGATGCCTCCGGGGAAGCGCTGTGCGATACGCTGCATCACCGCCTCCTTGAGTACCTCGTCCGTGATGGCTTCGGTAAGCTCGGCGGCAAAGGCGTAGATAATCATGCGCTGAGCAGATTCTTCGCTGATGCCGCGAGCGCGCAGATAGAACATCTGTTCGTCGTCGATACGGCCAATGGTCGCGCCGTGGCTGCACTTCACGTCGTCAGCATAGATTTCCAGCTGCGGCTTGGTGTCTACTTCCGCCAGGCGTCCCAACAGCAGGTTGTTGTTGGTCATCTGGCCATCGGTTTTCAGCGCGTGCTTCGCCACTTCGATCTTGCCATTGAACACCGCACGGGCTTTGTCACGCACGATGGTTTTATGCAGCTGACGGCTCTGGCAGTAGCCTTTGTTGTGCTCCAGATAGGTTCGGCTGTCGCACACTTCTTTCTCTACCGGCAGCATCAGGCTATTGATCGACAGCTCGGTACCCTCGCCGTTCAGCTGCGTGCTGGTATTGTGGCGGGCCAGCCCGCTGCCCAGCAGGAAGCTGTGGCTCTGCACGCGCGCATCACGTTCGATCAGCAGATCGTTATGCGCAAAATGGTTGGTGCTTGCGTGCTCGAAAGCCAGCTTGTAGTGCGTCAGTCGCGCATTATTGCCTACGGTCGCGGTAAAGCGAGCGCCGGTAAAGTGCGTGCTTTCATTCAGGCTGACGTAATGCTCGATAATCGTCGCCTCTGCGCCGTCGTCCAGCTGCAGATGGTGACGATAATGCGAGGTGTTCATCTCGTCCTGCGCGCTGCCGCTGCTGATATGCAGCAGGTAAACGGCACGTTCGGCCGATTTGCCGCGCGGCAGATGGATAGTGGTCACCTCTTCCGCCAGGCTTTCCGTCAGGTGCAGGAAAACTTCAGGCTGGATCGGTGCGCTCAGCTCGCGGCGGCCTGCGGCAATCTGAATATCAAACTGATCCCAGCTGCTGTCGCTCAGCTGCGCGTTGAACCGGCCATCGACGAAAACCAGTTTAATCGCGTCGATATTCAGCGCCAGCGCGGCAACGTCCGCTGCGCTCAGCTCGGCGGCCGTCGGCAGCACGAAGTTGTGCGCCAGCAGGCCATCCAGCGGCGTATATTTCCAGTTCTCATGCTTGCGCGTCGGCAGTCCTAAACGCAGCACCTGCTGCCAGTGCTGTTGAGCCTGCAAAGAACGCTGCTCGCCCTGGGTCTCGAACAGGTGATGCCACTGCTGCAGGGCGTTTTCACTATTCCTGTTCGGTAAGCCAGCCATAGCCTTGCTCCTCCAGTTGTTTCACCAGCGAGAAATCGCCTGATTTCACGATTTTTCCCTGATAGAGCACGTGCACAAAGTCAGGCTTGATGTAGTCCAGGATACGCTGGTAGTGCGTGACGATAATAAAAGCGCGCTTGCCGTCACGCAGCGTGTTCACGCCGTTTGAAACGATTTTCAGCGCATCGATATCCAGACCGGAGTCGGTTTCGTCAAGGATGCAAAGCTCCGGCTCCAGCGCCGCCATTTGCAAAATGTCGTTGCGTTTTTTCTCGCCGCCGGAGAAGCCGACGTTGACTGAACGGGTCAGCAGATCTTCCGGCATTTTCAGCAGGTGAATTTTGTCTTCGATAAAGTCCTGGAAGTCGAAACGATCCAGCGATTCCTGGTCGCGATATTTACGCACGGCGTTGACTGCCGTTTGCAGGAAAAACTGGTTGCTGACGCCAGGGATTTCCACAGGGTACTGGAAAGCCATAAAGATGCCTTCGCCCGCGCGATCTTCCGGCGACAGCTCCAGCAGATCTTTGCCTTTGAACTCAATGGAGCCGCCGGTGATTTCATACTCTTCGCGGCCCGCCAGCGTCGCGGAAAGCGTACTTTTCCCTGAGCCGTTCGGCCCCATAATCGCGTGGACTTCGCCCGGCTTCACCTCAAGGTTCAGGCCGCGCAGGATCTCTTTGTCTTCGATACTTACCTGTAAATCTTTAATGCTTAACATAATCTTTCCTGGGCAATACCTCTCGGCATTGCGCAAAATGAATAAGCAGCGGGGATCAGCCCACGCTGTGTTCGAGGCTGATCGCCAGCAGTTTTTGCGCTTCCACCGCAAATTCCAGCGGCAGCTCGGAGAAAACGTCCTTGCAGAAGCCGTTGACGATCATGGAGATCGCATCGTCTTCGCTGATGCCGCGCTGCAGGCAGTAGAACAGCTGATCTTCGCCAATGCGCGAGGTCGTCGCCTCGTGTTCCAGCTGCGCGGTGTTGTTGCGCGCTTCCACATATGGGAAGGTGTGCGCGCCACACTCGGCGCCAATCAGCATGGAGTCGCACTGCGTAAAGTTACGGGCATTGGTCGCCGTCGGCATAATTTTTACCAGGCCACGATAGGTGTTCTGGCTTTTACCCGCCGAAATCCCCTTGGAGATAATGGTGGATTTGGTGTTTTTGCCGATATGGATCATCTTGGTGCCGGTATCGGCCTGCTGATGTCCGCTGGTCAGCGCCACCGAGAAGAACTCGCCCACGGAGTTATCGCCGCGCAGGATCACGCTTGGATATTTCCAGGTGATCGCCGAGCCGGTTTCCGACTGCGTCCAGGACATCTTGCTGTTTTCGCCTTCGCACAGCGCGCGCTTGGTCACGAAGTTCAGGATGCCGCCTTCCGCTTCGCCGCCGGCGAACCAGTTCTGCACGGTAGAATATTTTACTTCCGCATCTTTATGGATGATGACTTCCACCACCGCCGCGTGCAGCTGATAGCTGTCGCGCACCGGCGCGGAGCAGCCTTCGATATAGCTGACGTAGCTGCCTTCATCGGCAATCAGAATGGTGCGCTCGAACTGGCCGGTTTTCGCCGCGTTGATGCGGAAATAGGTGGACAGCTCCATTGGGCAGCGCACCCCTTTCGGGATGTAAACGAAGGTGCCGTCTGACGCTACCGCCGAGTTCAGCGCCGCGAAGAAGTTATCGTTGGCCGGCACCACGGTGCCCAGATACTGTTTTACCAGCTCAGGGTGATCGTGGATCGCTTCGCCAAAGGAACAGAAAATAATGCCCTGCTCCGCCAGCTTGCCGCGATAGGTGGTTGACACCGACACGGAGTCGAAAATGGCGTCTACGGCCACTTCCTGCCCTTCGCGTACCGGCACGCCCAGCTGTTTAAAGGCGTTTTCCACTTCTTCCGTCAGGTAGTTCGGCGCCGCGGCGCCGGAAGTCTGCTGTGCGCCAGGCTCTGAGGCGCAGCTGTCATCGCAGCTGCCGCAGGACGGTGCGGAATAGTAGCTGTAATCCTGATAGTTCAGTGACTTATAGTTAGCTTTCAGCCAGTGTGGCTCTTCCATCTCCAGCCAGGCCGCGTAGGCTTTCAGGCGGAAATCAAGCATCCACTCCGGCTCATTGCGTTTAGCAGAGATCGCACGCACCACATCCTCATTGATGCCGTTGGCGAACTCCTCGGTTTGCAGCTGAGTGAAGAATCCTTCCTTGTACTTCTGGCGGCTTCCTTCCCAGACCTGCACGTCGTCTGATGTATCAGTATTTCGGGACATAAAATTTACTCAACGCCAAAGCTCTCACCACAGCCACAGGCGTGTTGAGCTTTAGGATTATTAAATTTGAAAATCTGGTTCAGGCCTTCACGAACGAAATCGACTTCGGTTCCGTCGATAAAAGGCATAGCCTGCAGCGGCACATAAAGATTCGCGCCGTTATGGGTAAACACTAAATCATCTGACGCAGGCTCTTTAATCAAATCCATGGTGTAGCCGAATCCGGCGCAGCCGGACGTCTTAACGCCCAGCTTTAAACCCTTAACGTGCGGGTCGCTGGCGGACAGCGCGATGATTTGCTGTGCGGCGCTGTCGGTAAGCGTCAGTCCTTTCCAGACGAAATCGTCCGGCGAAAAAGAAGCGGTCGTTGCTGATGGCATAACATTACCTCGCGAGTCGGTAGCCCTGCGGGCTGATACCCCTATGTTAGTGATAATGATTGTCTCTTCAACCTCTTGTTTTGCAGGGATTAAGGCCAACCGGGCTTTTTTGGGCCTCTTTATTCAGTTTAGACCCTGTGAAGAGGTTTGCGATGTGTGTCACGCAGTGATTTAACGAAATGGTAACACATTGAAAAGCAGCCAGTAAATATCAGCCGCGCTGCGCTAAGCAGGAATAATAGTTATTTTACCCCTTTCATCCTTAACGCGTATTGTTATTACCAATTTATCTGAGAGGCAGCATAAATCGATAAAAATTTTTTGCGCCAGCGTTGAATAATGCGCCAGTTATAATATGATAATGATTATCATTAGCGTGAATGGGTCCCGGAATGAATCTGACGATGAGTGCCTGGCTGCAACATAAAATTGATGAATACAAGTTTTCCATCCGGGATATCACCGTTGATTACACTATGGCGCAGGCCAAAGTGAATCGGCCTGAATGCACCCTGGAACAGCTGCGTAAGTTTAACGATACCTGTCTTGATATGGCCGAGCTCTGCCAGCTAAACGGCGATGACCAGAGCTATCTGCACGCGCTCGGCAGGCTGCATCAACGTCTGTTGCAGGAATTGGGCAATCCCGAGCGGGAACGCCTCTTCCGTATGCAAGCCTGGCAGCTGGCGCGCCACTCGCTTACCCGTCTGTGCCATCAGCTCGCGCTGAGCGGCGAATGGGATAAGGCGACCGCGCTGCAAAATGAGTTTGTGCGCAAAGCCTCGCGAATTATGTAGCTCGCCGCCAGAACAGACCATTATACCCTGGCGGCGTGAAGATATCTGCTCTGGCATTACCGAACGCTGCTTAAAGCAGCTCCAGCAGCGCCTGTAAAGGATGCCGCATGCCGTTACCCTCGAGGCGTTTCACCTGGCTGCGGCACGAATAGCCGGTCGCCAGGCAGCGCTGGCGCGGCAGTTTTTGCAGCGCCTGATGCCATGACAGCTCATAAATACCCAGCGAGTTAGCCAGATTTTTTGTTTCATGCCCGTACGTGCCCGCCATACCGCAGCAGCCTACGCTGACGCTTTCCAGTTTTGCGCCAAAGCGCGCGAATATTCCTGCCCACTGCTGGCTGGATGCGGGTAGCGCAGTGACTTCCGTACAGTGGCCGAACAAGTACCAGGCTTCGCCGCTTTGCGGGACGGGCTGGCGCGCCGGCAGCGCATTTTGCAGCCATTCATGCACCAGCTGCACGTGGAAGTCGCCGCGTTTTTCGCCAAGGATCTCTTTGTATTCGTCACGGTAGCAAAGCACCAGCGCCGGATCGACGCCGACCATCGGCAGCTGGAGTTTCGCCACGCGATTAAGAAAATCCGCCGTTTTCTGCGCGGTTCTGGCGAAGCGCTGTAAAAAGCCTTTGATATGTTGCGCCTTGCCGTTGGGCGAGAAAGGCAGCACCACCGGCCGATAGCCAAGCTTCTCCACCAGCGTCACAAAATCGCTGACCAGCCTGGCTTCGTAATAGCTGGTAAACGGATCCTGCACGATCAGCACATGCTGCGCGCGCTGCGTTTCGCTCATTGCCTCAAGCTGCTCCAGGGTGGTGGTCACCGCCCGCTGCCCGGCCAGCTGCTGCTTCAGATTGGGCGAGGAAAGCAGCGGCAGATCGACCATGCCGATATGATCCTTACTCAGCTTGCGCACCAGCGGCTGGCGTAAAAAGAAGTTAAAGAACGTGGGCGCTTTTGCCATCAGCGGCGCGTAGCTTTCCACGCCGGCGACCAGGTGATCGCTGACCGGACGCAGATAGCGGGTGTGGTAAAGCTGCAGGAAACGGGAACGGAAGCCGGGCACGTCGATTTTTATCGGACACTGGGTGGAACAGGCTTTACAGGCCAGACAGCCCGACATCGCCTCTTTCACCTCGTGCGAGAAATCATATTCGCCGCGCTTCGCGTGCCAGCTGTTGCGGGTGCGCTCGATCATGCCGCGCAGGCTGACTTTCGCCTGGGGCAGCGAGCGTTCCAGCGCCAGCGGATCGACGCCCTGCTCCGCCAGCAGCCGCAGCCATTCGCGGGTCAGCGTGGCGCGGCCTTTCGGCGAGTGAATACGATTGCCGGTGATTTTCATCGACGGACACATCGGGCTGCGCACGTCAAAATTAAAACACAGACCGTTGCCGTTGCACTCCATCGCGCCGCGCCAGTCGCTGCGCACGTTGACCGGAATTTGACGATCGAAGGTGCCGCGCTTTACCGCATCCACTTTCATCATCGGCTCGTCAACGCCCAAGGGCGCACAAATTTTCCCCGGATTAAGCCGGTTATCGGCATCGAAGGCCGCCTTGATGCGGCGCAGGTCGTTGTATAACGCTTCGCCAAAAAACGCCGGGCTGTATTCGGCACGGAAGCCTTTGCCGTGTTCACCCCACAGCAGGCCGCCGTAGCGCGCCGTCAGCGCCACCACCTCGTCGGAGATTTGCTTCATCAGCATTTCCTGCTGTGGATCGCACATATCCAGCGCGGGGCGCACGTGCAGCACGCCCGCATCGACATGGCCAAACATGCCGTAGCTCAGGTTGTGGCTGTCCAGCAGCTGGCGGAACTCGACGATATAGTCCGCCAGATGCTGCGGCGGCACACAGGTATCTTCGACGAAAGGGATCGGTTTGGCGCGGCCTTTGGCGTTGCCGAGCAGCCCGACCGCTTTTTTACGCATGGCGTAAATGCGCTCAATACCGCCAATATCGTTGCACAGCTGATAGCCGATAATGCCCGCCTCGCCGGCCGCCATCAGGCTTTCCAGCCGCTGGCAAAGTGAGGCGACCTGACCGTCGATCAGCGCCTTATCGTCTCCGGCGAACTCAACAATATTCAGCCCCAGCATTTCCTGGTCCGGCACGTTGGCGATCAGCTCGCTGACCGAATGCCAGACGATATCTTCCCGTGCCAGGTTCAGCACCTTTGAATCAACTGTTTCTACCGACAGCGCCTGCGCCTCCACCATAAAAGGTGCGCTGCGCAGCGCCGAGTCGAAGGAATCATATTTGATATTGACCAGCCGTCGCACTTTGGGGATCGGCATGATGTTCAGGCGGGCTTCGGTAATAAAAGCCAGCGTGCCTTCTGCGCCGCATAGCAGACGGGTTAAATCCACCTGCTGCAAATCGTCGCTGATGGCGTGGCGCAGATCGTAGCCGGTCAAAAAGCGGTTGAGCTTTGGAAACTTCTCAACAATAAGGTCACGGCGATCGCGGCAGCATTCCAGTACCGTGCGATAGATTTCGCCCTCGCGCGTTTGCTCCGCCGCCAGCTGCTCCGCCACGCCTGTCGGGATCGCCCGCGTATCCAGCAAGTCGCCGCCCAGCAGCACCGCGCGCAGCCCTAAAACGTGATCGGAGGTTTTGCCATAAACCAGCGAGCCTTGCCCTGACGCATCGGTATTGATCATGCCGCCAAGCGTGGCGCGGTTGCTGGTGGAGAGTTCCGGCGAGAAGAAGTAGCCCAGCGGTTTCAGGGCGGCGTTGAGCTGGTCTTTGATCACCCCCGCCTCTACTTTTACCCATCCCTGCTCCACATTAATGTCCAGAATGCGGTTCATATAGCGGGACATATCGACCACGATGCCCTGATTCAGCGCCTGGCCGTTGGTGCCGGTGCCGCCGCCGCGCGGCGTAAAGACCAGGCTTCGATAGCGCTCTTCGCCCGCCAGACGAGCAATCAGCGCAACATCAGCTGTGGATCGGGGGAACAGCGCCGCATCGGGCAACAGCTGATAGATGCTGTTATCGGTGGACAGGGTAAGACGGTCGGCATAGCTGGTAGCGGTATCACCGGTAAAACCCTGCTGCTCTAACGCCTGCAAAAAATTCAGCACCAGTTGAACGAGGCCCGGCGCCTGAGAAATCTGTGGGATCATTATCGTGTGACCAGGTTGTGTTTGAGGTGTAACGTTTGCTCTTTCTTATGGTTTTATCACATTTTTTTATGACCTGTCGCCCTTTCAAAACCCCAGCGAAAAGAATAACGTGCCGTTTGTGTGGAAAATGCGTTTAATACATCAGGAGCGGAATGTCCGCTCCTGCTTTCCGGCCTTTCTGACGACTTTATTACTTGAGGTTAATGGTCATACATGAAGAACACGCAAAACGGATGGGATATGCTGCAAATCATCTTCTCCATCCTGTTTATTACGCTGCTGATCGTCGCCTGTCTGTGGGTGGTTCAACCCTTTGTGCTGGGATTCGCCTGGGCGAGCATGGTGGTGATCGCCACCTGGCCTTTGATGCTAAAAATCCAGGGCTGGCTGTGGGGGCGCCGTTCACTGGCGGTGATCGCCATGACGCTGCTGCTGGTGCTGCTGTTTGTTATCCCCGTCGCGCTGCTGGTTAACAGCCTGATTGAGAACAGCGGGCCGGTAATCGCCTGGGCGACCTCGGGGCATGTGATGCTGCCGCAGATGCTGTGGCTACACGACATTCCGCTGGTGGGCAAAAAGCTCTATTCCGCCTGGCGTCATCTGGTGGCGGGCGGCGGCACGGCGATGGTGGCCAGCGTTCAGCCCTATATCGGGCGCACCAGCATCTTTTTATTCGCGCAGGCCGGACACTTTGGTCGCTTTATGCTGCATCTGGGACTGATGCTGCTGTTCAGCGTGCTGCTTTACTGGCGCGGTGAGCAGGTGGGTAACGGCATTCGCCACTTTGCCTATCGGCTGGCCCATCGTCGCGGCGACGCGGCGGTGCTGCTTGCCGGTCAGGCCATCCGCGCCGTGGCGCTTGGCGTGGTGGTTACCGCGCTGGTGCAGGGCGTATTAGGCGGTATCGGCCTGGCCATTTCCGGCATTCCTTACGCTACGGTACTGACGGTAGTGATGATCCTCTCCTGCCTGGTGCAGCTGGGGCCGTTGGTCGTGCTGATCCCCGCTATCATCTGGCTCTACTGGAGCGGCGACACCACCTGGGGCACCGTCCTGCTGATCTGGAGCTGCGTGGTGGGCACGCTGGATAACGTGCTGCGGCCAGTGCTTATCAGAATGGGTGCCGATTTGCCGATGATTTTGATCCTTTCCGGCGTGATCGGCGGGCTGGTGGCGTTCGGCATGATCGGCCTCTTTATTGGCCCGGTAGTGCTGGCAGTCTCTTATCGACTGGTATCGGTCTGGATGCATGAAGAACCCGCGCCCAGAGACGATCCTGAAGAGGTCGTTGAAGAACTTGCTGAAATAGAACAGGAAAATTCAGTTAAGCAATAACTTTAAGGCGGTTAGCATGCCTGACCGCCTTAATGCTTTAAAACCACCTATTACTTTAAAAGGCGCATTTGTTAAGCAACTTTTACCATTATCCGCCGGTTTTTCGCCCTTCCCGTCTCACTTACCGGCAATTGATTAATATAAGTACACATATCGCCCCTTACGCCTGCAATTTCAGTGATTAAATATTATCGTCTTTAAACTAATAAGAGGATTCTTAAAGACTCACTTCAGCGGGGGGAATAGTATATCGGTTATGTTTAGCAGCAACGCGCTGATTTATAAACAACCTTTTTCCCCAAACACCCTAAAGAATTGCTGTGTGTAGTCTTTGCCCATCCCATGTGATGGGCTTTTTTTTATCCATAGCAAAGCAAAAAGGCCGAACAAGTCGGCCTTTCACTGCATCTGGTAATGAATCGCTACGCTTTAGGCAGTTCTGCCAGGCTTAACCAGGTCTGAACTACCGTGTCCGGATTGAGCGACAGGCTGTCGATGCCCTCTGCCATCAGCCAGGCGGCAAAATCTTCGTGATCGGATGGCCCCTGGCCGCAAATGCCCACGTATTTTCCGGCTTTTTTCGCCGAACGGATCGCCATCGACAGCAGCGCCTTCACCGCATCGTTACGCTCATCGAACAGTTCTGATACCACGCCGGAATCCCTGTCCAGCCCCAGCGTCAGCTGCGTCATATCATTTGAGCCGATGGAAAACCCGTCGAAGTATTGCAGGAACTCGTCCGCCAGCAGCGCGTTAGAAGGGATTTCGCACATCATAATGATTTTTAATCCGTTCTCGCCACGCTTCAGGCCCTGACGCCCCAGCTCTTCCACCACCGCTTTCGCCTGCGCGACAGTACGCACGAACGGCACCATCACTTCGACGTTGGTCAGCCCCATTTCGTTGCGAACGCGCTTGACGGCCTCGCACTCAAGCGCAAAGCAGTCGCGGAAGCTGTCGGCCACGTAGCGGCCAGCGCCACGGAAGCCCAGCATCGGGTTTTCCTCTTCCGGCTCATAGTGCTCGCCGCCGACCAGGTTAGCGTACTCATTGGTTTTAAAATCCGACAGGCGCACAATCACCCTTTTCGGCGAGAAAGCGGCGCCCAGCGTGGCGATGCCTTCCGTCAGGCGGGCAATATAGAACTCTACCGGATCGTCAAAGCCTTTCATCATGCTGCGGATCTGCTGCTGCAATTCCGGCGTCTGACGGTCGAATTCAAGCAGCGCCTTAGGATGCACGCCGATCATGCGGTTAATGATAAATTCCAGTCTCGCCAGCCCCACGCCCTCATTAGGCAGGCAGGCGAAGTCGAAGGCGCGATCGGGATTGCCGACGTTCATCATGATTTTCAGCGGCAGCGCGGGCATTTCATCAACCTGTGAGCTTTTTACCTCAAAGTCGAGCAGATCGTCGTAAACATAGCCGGTATCGCCTTCTGCGCAGGAGACGGTGACCTTATGGCCATCCTTCAGAAGCTCGGTAGCGTTACCGCAGCCGACCACGGCAGGAATACCCAGCTCGCGGGCGATAATGGCGGCATGACAGGTACGCCCGCCACGGTTGGTAACGATGGCCGACGCTTTCTTCATAATCGGCTCCCAGTCGGGATCGGTCATATCAGTGACCAGCACGTCGCCTTTTTCGATGCGGTTCATCTCGCTGATATCGTGGATCACTTTGACCTCGCCCGCACCGATACGATGGCCGATAGCGCGCCCCTCCACCACTACGGCACCTTTCCCCTGTAGCGTATAACGCTCCATCACCTGGCCATTGGAGCGCACGGTTTCCGGACGCGCCTGCACGATAAACAGCTTGCCGGTATGGCCATCCTTCGCCCATTCAATATCCATTGGCCGCTGATAATGTTTTTCAATCTGCACCGCCTGTGCCGCCAGCGCTTCCACTTCTTCGCTGCTGAGGCTGAAACGGTCACGCTCCGCTTCCGGCACGTCTTCGATTTTGACCTGCTCGCCGTGCGCCTGCGAATCGGCGTAGACCATACGGATTTTTTTCGAGCCCATGTTGCGACGCACGATAGCGGGACGACCCGCCGCCAGCGTCGGCTTATGCACATAAAATTCGTCCGGGTTAACCGCGCCCTGAACCACCATCTCGCCTAAACCATAAGCAGAGGTAATAAACACCACCTGATCGAAGCCCGATTCGGTATCAATGGTAAACATTACGCCAGCGGCGCCGGCATCGGAGCGTACCATCCGCTGTACGCCAGCCGACAGGGCGACGCCGCGATGATCGTAGCCCTGATGCACGCGATAAGAGATCGCCCTGTCGTTAAACAGCGAGGCGTAAACATGCTTCACCGCCACCAGCACGGCGTCGAAGCCCTGTACGTTCAGGAAAGTTTCCTGCTGGCCGGCGAAAGAGGCATCCGGCATATCTTCGGCCGTAGCGGACGAGCGCACGGCGAACGAAGCCTCGGCGTCGTCAGCGGAAAGCTGCTGGTAGGCTTCACGGATAGCCTGTTCCAGCTCTGGCTGAAAAGGCGTCTCTACAATCCACTCGCGGATCTGTTTACCCGCTTTTGCCAGTTCGTCCACGTCATCAATATCGGTTTTGTCCAACAGCGTATGGATGCGCTCACTGACGCCGCTCTGATCGAGGAACTGATTGAATGCATCGGCCGTAGTGGCAAAACCGTTGGGAACGGAAACGCCAAGCGATGACAAATTAGTGATCATTTCACCCAGAGAGGCATTTTTGCCGCCCACCCGATCAACATCGTTCATGCCAAGCTGGTTATACCAGAGCACAAACGGCAGTGCGCCTTGATTGGACATTGAAGCAATCCTTTTATGAATGAATTAATGGAAATAGCATCGTGCGTTTTTGAGCCTGGCACATTCCGTGTATGGAAAGAAACTGTTGAATCGTTCAAGCTGACTAAAAGGAAAACTTTAAGACTATTCCGCGAACAGCAATCTTATTTCGGGCGATAAAAATATGTTTAAAATTATGATATATAAGATTATTTTAATTAAAATGGCTATTTAGAAAAGGAAGAGATGTGGCGAGCTATTTTGATTCCCTTTTAGCATGCTTTTCCGGAAAATAGCGCTTTTTACGCATGACAAACAGGAACGTTATTTCATTAATCCCCTTTTTCAGCCCCGTCTTTCTTTTTATAAAAACAAAAAGTTCATTACAATGAGAAGTGAAATTTTAATTTAATTTCGTCAGCTGGCGCTAATTGCTATAAGACTGTAGTTTAATTTACTCTGCCACTCAGTTTCTTAGGGATCGAAAAATGGACAGCAACGAACGCAGCGTATTTTATATTTCTGACGGAACGGCCATTACCGCTGAAGTGCTCGGCCACGCGGTGCTTTCGCAGTTTCCTGTCAACATTAACAGCGTGACGCTGCCCTTTGTGGAAAACGTGCAGCGGGCGCAGGCGGTCAAAGCGCAGATTAACGCTATCTGGCAGAAAAGCGGCCTGCGCCCGCTGGTGTTTATTTCTGTGGTTACGCCGGAAATCCGGGAAATTATTCTGCAAAGCGAAGGCTTTTGTCAGGACATCGTCCAGTCGCTGGTGGCGCCGCTTCAGCAGGAGCTGGGCATAGCGCCCGCACCGGTCGCCAACCGCACGCACGGTCTGACGGCCAACAACCTGGGCAAGTACGATGCGCGCATCGCCGCCATCGACTACACCCTGGCACACGACGACGGTATCTCGCTGCGCGGGCTGGAGGAGGCGCAGGTGATCCTGCTGGGCGTTTCGCGCTGCGGCAAGACGCCGACCAGCCTCTATCTGGCCATGCAGTTTGGCATTCGCGCCGCCAATTATCCTTTTATCGCCGACGATATGGATAACCTGAAGCTGCCGCCCGCGCTGCGGCCTTTCCAGAACAAGCTGTTTGGCTTAACTATCGATCCCGAGCGGCTGGCCGCGATCCGCCAGGAGCGGGCGGAAAATACCCGCTACGCGTCCATGCGGCAATGTCGGCTGGAAGTCGGCGAGGTGGAAGCCCTGTTTCGTACCCATCAGATCCGTTACCTCAACAGTACCAATTACTCCGTTGAGGAAATCGCCACGAAAATTTTAGATATCATGGGCCTGACGCGTCGAATGTACTGAGGCGCAGCCGTTTTTTGATTCCGCGCCAGAAAAAGTGATATTTATCCCGTTGCGCCGTTCTGTCCGGCGTTTCGGGTTGAAATCCACGCCGTGTCGGGTTTATTGTGATCGCCATCACTTCCCGGTATTTCCGCCGCTGCGAAGAAAAAAATTTTTGGACAACTATGAACAAGACAGATGAACTGCGGACCGCGCGCATCGAGAGCCTGATTACGCCTGACGAACTGGCGCAGCGTTTCCCGATCACGCCTGATATCGCCGCGAACGTGACCGCTTCCCGCCAGCGTATTGCCCGGATTTTGTCCGGCGAAGATCGCCGCCTGCTGGTGGTGATCGGCCCCTGCTCGCTCCACGATCCCGACGCCGCGCTGGCCTATGCGGCGAAGCTTAACGCGCTGCGCCAGCGCCATGCCGCCGAGCTGGAAATCGTGATGCGCGCCTATTTTGAGAAACCGCGCACCGTGGTGGGCTGGAAAGGGCTGATTTCCGATCCCGATCTTGACGGCAGTTTCCGGGTGAATCACGGCCTGGCCGTAGCGCGCGAGCTGCTGCTGGAGATCAACCGGTTGGGCATGCCTACGGCCACCGAATTCCTGGATATGGTGGTGGGTCAGTTCCTGGCAGATCTCATCAGCTGGGGAGCCATCGGCGCCCGTACCACAGAAAGCCAAATCCACCGCGAAATGGCTTCCGCGCTTTCCTGTCCCGTTGGCTTTAAAAACGGCACGGACGGTAATATTCAGATTGCGGTCGATGCGATACGCGCTGCCCGCGCCAGCCACATGTTCCTGTCGCCGGACAAGCATGGACAGATGACCATTTATCAGACCAGCGGCAACCCGTCCGGCCACATCATTATGCGCGGCGGCAAGCGGCCAAACTATCATGCGGAAGACGTCGCCGCCGCTGCCGCCAGCCTGCGCGAACACAGGCTGCCGGAACGGCTGGTTATTGATTTCAGCCACGGCAACTGTCTGAAACAGCACCGCCTGCAAAAAGAGGTCGCCGCGTCCGTAGCGCAGCAGATCCGTGACGGTTCGTCGTCGATTGCCGGCGTAATGATTGAAAGTTTCCTGAAGGAAGGCACCCAGAAAGTGCAGGCCGGTACGCCGCTGGTATACGGCCAGTCGATTACCGACCCCTGCCTGGGCTGGGATGACAGCGAAGAGGTGTTAGCGCAGCTGGCCGAGGCGATTAAAGCGAGGCGCTAAGACAGGCCTGAAAGCAGGCAGGACACCGTGCGCATGGACGCGCTGGCGTACCCTGCCTGCCGCTTTATCATCTTTGTTGAAGCCTGCATCGCGCCCGCTTTAGCTCGAACAGCTGACCTCCAGCTTTTTACCCCAGTCTGGCGGACGCCGCATCAAATCGGCAAACTCCGGCGCGTCATCAAAAGGCCTGATCAGCGCCTGGTGTAGCCTGGCCAGCACGCTGACGTCATCCTGCTCGGCCTGTTCAATCGCCTGCTGGGCCAGATAGTTCCTTAACACCACGGCCGGATTGACCTGCTTCATCTTTTGCTGACGCGTAGCGTCGTCGCTCTCTTCCTGCAGTAACCGCTGACGGTAAATGTTGTACCAGCTGTCAAAGGCTTCACGATCGATAAACTCATCCCGCAGCGGCGAACGCGACTGCTGCTGCTCGGTATCGCACAGCATGCGGAAAGTCAGCGTATAGTCGCTGCCCTCTTTAGTCATCAGCGACAACAGCCCGGTCAGAATGTTGTTATCGTCTTTATCCTGCGTCAGCAGCCCCAGCTTCGCGCGCATCCTGTCGCCCCAACACTGCATCAGCTCCGGCTCGTATTCCGCCAGCGCCTGCTTCAGCTGGGCGGTATCCAGCAGCCCGGAAAGCGCGTGCGCCAGCCTGTTCAGGTTCCACAGCCCCACCACCGGTTGATTATCGAAGCTGTAGCGCCCCTGATAGTCAGAATGATTGCAGATAAAATCCGGTTTGTAGTCGTCCAGGAAACCGTACGGGCCGTAATCCAGCGTTATCCCTAATACCGACATATTATCGGTATTCATTACGCCATGCGCAAAACCGACGCTCTGCCACTGGGCGATTAGCCTGGCCGTGCGCCTGACCACATCACGGAACCAGAGCAGATAGCGATCCTGCTCCTCCTGCAAATGCGGCCAGTGATGACGGATTAAATAGTCAGCCAGCTGGCGGACTTTTTCCGGCTGCTGCGCGTAAAAGAAATGCTCGAAGTGGCCGAAACGGGCGTGGCTTTCCGCAACGCGCAACAGCATGGCGCCGCGCTCGGTGGTCTCCCGCTGCACAGGCTCGTCGCTGGTGACAACCGTCAGCGCGCGGGATGTGGGAATACCGAGGTGATGCATCGCTTCGGAGGCAAGAAATTCGCGCAGTGAAGAGCGCAGCACGGCGCGTCCGTCGCCCATACGTGAATAGGGCGTCAGGCCCGCGCCTTTCAGGTGCCAGTCAATTTTACGGCCGTCGTCCAGCTGCTGTTCGCCCAGCAGGATGCCGCGCCCGTCGCCCAGCTGTCCCGCCCAGACGCCAAACTGATGTCCGCTGTACACCTGCGCCAGCGGCTGCATGCCCGGTAGCAGCTGCGCGCCGCTCCAGATAGCGGTTTTATCGGCGGTGAACCAGCTTTCGTCCAGCCCCAGCTCCCGCGCAAGCGGCGCGCTATGATAAAGCAGACGTGGGTTTTTCAGCGGCGTAGGATTGAGGGCGGTATAAAATCCCGCCAGCTCGTCATGCCAGCTATTGTTAAAATGCATACGCTCCCCTTACTGTTTACCGACGCCCTGATGCGCTTTCGGTACCGGCTTTAAGTGTAAACCTCATACGCTGCGGTAAACACAGAGAGAGTAAAGGGATATTACATCGCTTCGCCTGTCAGCTCTTTCGGCGGCACAATCAGCGAGGAAAGCGACTCTCCCGTTACCGGAGAAAACAGCGCGCTTTGAATACCGTCGAACTGATAGCGGCTGACTTTTTCCAGGCCGGTAATATCGTCCACGCCCTGGACAATAACCTGCTGGCAATGGGGCTTAATATGCTCCAGCAGCGTACTGATAAACGGCTGAAAAGAGATCCGATTAATATTATGCTGAATAAAGCCTTTATCGAGCTTAATACGGGAAAAGAGATTGTCGTATACTGCTTTTGACGGCGCTTTTCCTGCGCCGTAATTCGCCAGGCTTAAATCAAACCTTTCACTGAGCGCCATCAGGCCGGGGTGATCTTTCCCCAACTTTAAGTCGGTGAAACTTTCGCTAATTTCCAGCTCCAGCCACGCCAGCGCGTCCAGTTTGCGGCTCAGAAACTCGCTATCAAGGATGGTTTGTGCCAGCAGTTCGTCTATTTTCAGCGTGACCTTCACTCTTTCCTGACTAAAAAAATCGGCGTGTCGTTCAATGCAGTTGATCTGATTCTGTAATAAAAGAATACGCTGATCTGTATTGAGCTGTGGTAGAAAAAGTTCCTGAGGGATGGCGACGTTAGCGGTACTGTGGGAAAAATGCGTGAGCAATTCGACGGCGATAAGCTGCCCGCCGAAACGGTAGATCGGGTTAAAAGCTGTGTGACTTTTATAATCCGCTTCCAGATGGATATTCATTTTTATTCAGCCATGATGCAGCCGCCGTACGGCGCATTAATACGCCTGTTGTACACCGACCAGGATAAAAACCCATAGCGGGTTAAGCTATCACATATTCAGCAAGAAAAAATGCTTTACTATTAAAGCATAGTTTCGTGCTGAGATATCCCCGTGGCGCATTTCTTTAAACTATCTTTACAAAATCCGACGCGGGAAATCACTTTTAACGGGCTGGTTAAAGCCTGATGCAATAAGCTGCTAAACCGACCCGCCGGGTTTATTATAGCCACAAAAGTTAACCGGCGGATAGATAAGCCTTTTCTGAAATTCGTTAGCAGGCTATATTAATTAAATACGCCTCGCCTGCCAGAAAACTTTTTTCCAGTATACGTTATTCAGCGACGATCGGATTACGCCCTGGCTGGTAGAAGCATGGATAAACTGGTCGTCAGTATCATAAATGCCGACGTGCAAACCGTTTTCTCCCTCGCCGGTTTTAAAAAACAGTAAATCGCCAGGCAACAGATCCTTTTTACCGATGCGCGTTCCCGTTTTCGTTTGCGCAAGCGTCGTACGCGGCAGCTGCAAATCAAAGCGATCGCGAAAGGTCAGATAAACGAACCCGGAGCAGTCAACGCCTCTGCGTCCCATGCCGCCGTAGCGATAGGGCGTGCCGCGCCACTCGCTGAGCTGTTCGTTCAGCCGGGCGATAACCATAATGGAATCGGAAAGATGGCCGTTCGGCGGCGCATGGCTGCTACAGCCCGCCAGCAGGATAGCCAGTAATAAGACCAGGTAGCGCATAACAGATTCCCTTTATTCTTTGCCGCTGGTTTAAAACAGCGTGGTCAACAGCGATTGTCCTTCTACATCTATTTTTCTGAAAGGCACGTGATACACCGCCGACAGCGTTTCCGGCCGTAACACCTCTTCCGTGGCGCCCTGCCTCACTAAAACCCCCTCTTGCAGCAGCCAGATGCGCCGGGCGTGATGCAATGAATGATTGATGTCGTGTCCGCTCATGATAATCGTCAGGCCTTCTGCGACCCTGGCGGCCACACAGCGATCGAACGCGGCCTGCTGTGCCAGATCCAAACCGGTTAACGGCTCATCCAGCAGCAGCAGCTGCCCTTCCGGCTGCGCAGTCTGACAGAGCACCGCCACCAGACGCACCCGCTGCCATTCCCCGCCGGAGAGGCGGTTAAGCGAGCGAGCCAGTTTATCCGCCAGCTGAAAAGTTTCGCAAAGGGTTATCAGTATCCGATCGCCCTCGTCCACCAGCTGATGCTGCTTAAGGTAATGCCAGACCGGCATACTGCCAGGTGGTCGCTGCTGCTGGGCCAGATAAGCGCGATGGCGGGCCAGCGCATAGCCGTTCCAGGCCGACAGCGGCGTGCCGTTGAAAACGATACGCCCTTCCGCCGGCAACAATCCCGCCAGCGCCGCCAGTAAGGCGCTTTTACCTGCCCCGTTAGGGCCAAGCAAATGGATCAGCTCGCCCTTATCAACGCTGGCGGTAAAGGGCGCGAGGCGCTGCGCGACCGCAACGCCCTCACACTGCAACAGCATCTATTTTGCCAGCGCCGCTTTGATACTTTCCATCACAATAGGATCTTCCGGCGTCATATCTGGCGAGAAGCGCTGTACCACCGTGCCGTCGCGACCAACCAGGAACTTTTCGAAGTTCCATAAAATGTCGCCCGGCTCTTTTGGCGCGCGTCCTTTACTGCTCATACGCGCCAGGAAACCGCTATTTTCCGGCGCTACCGCTTCCGGTCTTGCCGCAATCAGCTGGCGATAGAGCGGATGCCGATGCGGGCCGTTGACCTCGATTTTACTGAACATCGGGAAGGTTACGCCATAGGTGGTGCTGCAAAACGTTTTAATCTCTTCGTTGCTGCCCGGCTCCTGCTCCAGAAACGCGTTGCAGGGGAAGCCAAGCACGGCAAAACCCCGATCCTGCCAGGCTTTGTGAATATTTTCCAACTGCTCATACTGCGGCGTCAGGCCGCACTTAGAGGCGACATTAACGATCAGCAGTACGTTGCCCTGCCACTGCGCCAGCGTCGTCGGTTCGCCATCCAGCGTCACCAGTTCTGTATCGTAAATACTCATTGGTTTTTCCTGTTTCAGTAGAGAAAAAAGCGGGCCGCAGGTCAGGCCCGGTTACGTAACAACAGCCAGATAAAAACCGGCGCGCCCAGCGTGGCCGTCACCACGCCGATCGGCAGCTCCGCCGAAGCGATGGCGATACGGGCCAGGATATCGGCCGCCAGCAGTACGCCGCCGCCCGCCAGCGCGCAGGCCGGCAACAGCATACGATGATCGCTCAGGTTGTTCAGCCGCAAAATATGCGGAATGACCAGGCCGACAAAGCCGATCGCCCCGGCCAGCGCCACGCTGACGCCAATCAGCCAGCCTGTCGCCAGCACCAGCAAATTGCGCCACAGCAGCAGCGGCAGGCCGAGCTGGCGGGCGGAAACCTCGCCCAGCGCCAGCAAATTCAGCACGCGCCACTGGCGGCATAGCCACAGCAGCACCGGCAGCAGCGCCAGCATCAGCCCGCCGTAGCGCCAGTCCACGCCGCTAAAGCCGCCCATCATCCAGTACATTAGCTGGCGCAGATCCAGGCTGGCGCTGAAATAGACCAGCCACGTCATGCCCGCGCTACAGATAATGCCTAAGGCCACGCCCGCCAGCAACAGGCGGCTGGTGGAAAGCGAGCGGCGGGAAAAACGCAGCAGGATAAAGGTAATCAACAGCGCGCCTGCAATGGCGAAAAAGCTTAGCGGCCACAGCCCGGTTACGCCGCTAAAAATCCCCAGCACCAGCCCAAGGCCTGAGCCGTTGGCGACGCCAAGCAGGCCCGGCTCCGCCAGCGGATTTTCAAACAGCGCCTGCATCACCGCGCCGGACACGGCCAGCGCCGCGCCGACAAGCAGCACCGCCAGCGAACGCGGCAGCCGCAGCTGCCAGACAAACAGTCGGTTTTCACCGCTGAACCAGCTTTGCGGAAAAAGCCAGCGGTCGCCGGCGCAGAGGCTAAGCAGAAAAACCAACACGCAGAAAATGCTCAGGATGCAGAGCCAGCGTCGCTGATGCCGACGGGCCAGCGCGATCCGTTGAGAAAGCAGAGTCATAAATCCAGGCCTGGCTAATGGAAACGGGCAGGGTTAGCGGAAATTCAGCGATAAAAAAGGCCGCGTAAGCGGCCTTTTGCAGAGCACTGGTCAGTCTTCTTTCGGCGTAGCGTTCTCAACCCGGCTTTTGAGCTTCTGCCCCGGCCGGAAAGTCACCACGCGACGCGCCGTAATCGGAATATCCTCGCCCGTTTTAGGATTACGTCCCGGACGTTGATTTTTGTCGCGAAGGTCGAAGTTACCAAATCCTGACAGTTTTACCTGCTCGCCGTTTTCTAAAGCGCGACGTACCTCTTCAAAAAACAGCTCTACCAGCTCTTTGGCATCCCGTTTGCTAAGCCCCAGCTTTTCAAACAGGTATTCAGACATCTCAGCTTTTGTAAGCGCCATAGGTTCAATCCCTCAAGGTTGCCTGGAATCGCTCTTTTAACGCCGCAACACATTTGGCGACGGTTGCAGCGATCTCCTCTTCTTCGAGTGTCCGGCCGGTATCTTGCAAAATCAGGCTGATAGCAAGGCTCTTAAAACCTTCATTAACACCCTTACCGCGGTACACATCAAACAAGTTTACGCCAACTACCTGATTTACGCCAACTTTCTTACATTCGGCGATAATATCTGCTGCGGGCACGTTTTCCGCCACCAGAACGGCGATATCACGACGGTTTGCCGGGAAACGTGAAATCTCGCTCGCCTCAGGCAGGACGCGGTCTGACACCTTATCCCACTCCAGTTCGAAGACCACGGTACGGCCGTTAAGATCCAGTTTCCGCTCAAGTTCCGGATGAACCACGCCCAGATAACCGATGCGCTGTTCCTGCAAATAAATGCCGGCGCTCTGTCCCGGGTGCAGGGCCGGATGCGCTTCGGCCCGGAACTGGATGTCGGCCAGTTTACCGGTCAAATCGAGGACGGACTCCAAATCACCTTTTAAATCATAGAAGTCAACTGCCTGACGCGCCAGATCCCAGTGTTCTTCATAACGCGCGCCGCTGATAACGCCCGCCAGCATAACGTCCTGCCGGATCCCCAGGTTTGCCTGTGTATCAGGCACAAAGCGCAGGCCGCTTTCAAACAGGCGTACGCGGCTCTGCTGGCGATTCTGGTTGTAGACCACGGCAGAGAGCAGGCCCGTCCACAGCGAGAGCCGCATTGCCGACATCTCAACTGAAATCGGGCTTGGCAGTACCAGGTTTTCCTCGCCCGGATGCAGCAACGCCTGCACTTTAGGATCGACAAAGCTGTAGGTAATCGCTTCCTGATAGCCTTTATCCACCAGCATCGCTTTTACCCGCTTCAGCGACAGGTTCGCTTCACGGTGCGAGGTCATTACCAGACCCGCCTGCACCGGCACGTCAGGAATATTGTTGTAGCCGTAAACGCGCGCCACTTCTTCGACCAGATCTTCCTCAATCTGCATATCGAAACGCCAGCCCGGCGCCACGGCCTGCCAGACGCCTTCGCCTTCCGTGACGTCACAGCCTAAACGACGCAGAATATCGCTGACCTCGTTGTCGGCAATCACGTGACCAATCAGGCGATCCAGCTTTTCACGGCGCAGCGTGATAGTCGCGCGCGCAGGCAGCGTCGCCTCGTTGGTTTGATCGATAACCGGCCCGGCCTCGCCGCCGCAAATATCGAGCAGCAGACGCGTTGCGCGCTCCAGCGCTTTATATTGCAACTGCGGATCGACGCCGCGCTCGTAGCGATGGGAAGCATCGGTGTGCAGTCCATGACGACGCGCACGGCCGGTGACAGAAAGCGGGCTGAAGAAAGCGCACTCGAACAGAACGTTAGTGGTTTCTTCGTTCACGCCGGAGTGTTCGCCGCCAAAGATACCGCCCATCGCCAGCGCTTTGTGGTGATCGGCAATAACTAACGTATCCGCGCTTAGCTTCACTTCCGCGCCGTCCAGCAGCGTCAGCGCTTCGCCCTCTTCCGCCATGCGCACCACAATCCCGCCGTCTACGCGGTCAAGATCGAAAGCGTGCATCGGCTGGCCCAGCTCAAGCAGCACATAGTTGGTGATATCCACCACCGGATCGATAGAGCGAATGCCGCAGCGACGCAGCTTTTCTTTCATCCATAGCGGCGTGGCGGCCTTGACGTTGATGCCCTTGATCACGCGTCCCAGATAGCGCGGACAGGCGTCAACCGCATCCACGCGGATCGGGAAGGTTTCTGCAATCGTAGCGGCAACCGGCTCAATAGCTGGCTCGTTTAACGGCAGCTTGTTCAGCACGGCAACGTCGCGCGCAATGCCGATAATGCCCAGGCAGTCCGCACGGTTTGGCGTCACGCTGATTTCAATGGTGTTGTCGTCAAGCTTGAGGTAGTCACGAATATCGGTGCCGACGGTCGCGTCCAGCGGCAGTTCGATAATGCCGTTGTGATCGTCGGAAATTCCCAGTTCGGAATAAGAGCAGAGCATCCCTTCCGACGGCTCGCCGCGCAGTTTGGCCGCTTTGATTTTAAAATCGCCCGGCAGCACCGCGCCCACCGTTGCCACAGCCACCTTCAGACCCTGACGGCAGTTTGGCGCGCCGCAGACGATATCCAGCAGGCGGTCGCCGCCCACATTAATTTTGGTAACGCGCAGTTTGTCGGCGTTCGGGTGCTGTCCGCACTCTACTACTTCGCCCACCACCACGCCGTGAAAAGCACCGGCTACCGCTTCCACGCCGTCCACTTCCAGACCGGCCATGGTGATCTGTTCGCTGAGCGCTGCGCTGTCGATGGCTGGGTTAACCCACTCACGTAACCAGAGTTCGCTGAATTTCATAGGTTTTACCCGCTCTTATTTAAACTGTTTGAGGAAACGTAAATCATTTTCGAAGAAGGCACGCAGATCGGTCACGCCATAGCGCAACATGGTCAGACGCTCCATACCCATCCCGAAGGCGAAGCCGGAATAGACTTCCGGATCGATGCCAACGTTGCGCAATACGTTCGGATGCACCATGCCGCAGCCCAGCACTTCCAGCCACTTGCCGTTTTTGCCCATTACGTCCACTTCCGCAGAAGGCTCGGTAAACGGGAAGTAGGAAGGACGGAAGCGGATCTGGAGATCTTCTTCAAAGAAGTTGCGCAGGAAATCGTGCAGCGTGCCTTTCAGGTTGGTAAAGCTGATGTTTTTATCCACGATCAGGCCTTCCATCTGGTGGAACATCGGCGTATGGGTCTGATCGTAATCGTTACGGTAGACGCGGCCCGGTGCGATAACGCGGATCGGTGGCTGCTGGTTTTTCATGGTGCGGATCTGCACGCCGGAAGTCTGGGTACGCAGCAGGCGCGTGGCGTCGAACCAGAAGGTGTCGTGATCGGCGCGCGCCGGGTGGTGTCCCGGAATATTCAGCGCGTCAAAGTTATGGTAGTCATCTTCGATCTCCGGGCCGGTTTCCACGGCAAAACCCAGCTCGCCAAAGAATGTCTCGATACGATCGATCGTGCGGGTCACCGGATGCAGACCGCCGTTTTCGATGCGGCGTCCCGGCAGCGAAACATCAATGGTCTCCTGCGCCAGGCGAGCGTTCAGCTCTGCCGACTCCAGCTCGTTTTTACGCGCGGTCAGCGCTTCCTGCACCTGCTGTTTGGCCTCGTTGATCACCGCGCCCGCTGCCGGACGATCTTCGGCAGGCAGGTCGCGCAGCGTGGTCATCTGCAGCGTCAGCTGCCCTTTTTTGCCCAGATATTCAACGCGTACCGTATCTAACGCGGCAACATCGTGTGCATTCTTAATGGCCGCTTGCGCGTTCGCCACCAGTTCTGCGAGATGTGACATGCTTTCCTCTTCTTCCAGCCGCCGTGGCCGGTCTGTTTTTTTATGGGGACGACAAGGCGCCCTGGATCTGCCGCGCCAGAAACAAAAAAGCCTCCACGAGGGAGGCTTTCAGCGCGATTTTTCGTTTCTTTTCTTTGCGCACAAGCCCCCGATGTTCAGGTGCTAAAGTAAAAAAAGAAACGGAAATTCGCGGTCATAATGCGTTGCCTGGTCGTCAAAAGAGGCTCTATTGAAAAACGCATGGACAAAAATGTCAATCTTTTGCTGCGGTTACAAAATAAAAGAGGGAGCAAGCTCCCTCTTTCACCTGACTTACGCCAGAGCTGATTTCGCTTTTTCGACCAGGGCAGTAAATGCCACTTTGTCGAATACGGCGATGTCAGCCAGGATCTTACGGTCGATTTCAATCGAAGCCTTTTTCAGGCCATTGATGAAACGGCTGTAAGAAATACCGTTAGTGCGTGCCGCTGCGTTGATACGCGCGATCCACAGCTGACGGAACTGACGCTTACGCTGACGACGGTCACGGTAAGCATACTGACCAGCTTTGATAACAGCCTGGAAAGCAACGCGGTAAACACGTGAACGTGCACCGTAGTAGCCTTTAGCTTGTTTTAAGATTTTTTTGTGACGTGCGCGAGCAACTACACCACGTTTTACACGAGCCATTTAGCTCTCCTGTTTAATATTCTGAATTAAAAAAAATAGACTTATGCGTACGGCAGGCAGGCAATAACCAGACCCAGATCGCCTTTAGACACCAGGCCTTTCGGACGCAGGTGACGCTTACGCTTAGTAGATTTTTTGGTCAGAATATGACGCAGGTTTGCGTGCTTACGCTTGAAGCCGCCAGAGGCGGTCTTCTTGAAGCGCTTAGCCGCGCCACGTACAGTTTTAATCTTTGGCATTTAAAAACATCCACTTCGCATTGTTAATAAAATAAAACAGGCAGGCGAACAGCGATCGGCGGCGAACCGCCGAACCGCTGCTACTTTATGGCCTACTGTTTCTTCTTAGGAGCGAGCACCATGATCATCTGACGACCTTCGATCTTCGAAGGGAAGGATTCGACAATCGCCAGATCCATGTCTTCACACAGATCTTTACGGACGCGGTTAAGCATTTCCATACCGATCTGCTGGTGCGCCATCTCACGACCGCGGAAACGCAGCGTGATTTTAGCTTTATCACCCTCTTCCAGAAAGCGAATCAGGTTGCGTAGTTTTACCTGATAGTCGCCATCATCGGTGCCAGGACGGAATTTAATTTCCTTAACCTGGATAATCTTTTGCTTTTTCTTCTGTTCTTTAGAAGATTTGCTTTTCTCGTAAAGGAATTTGCCGTAATCCATGATACGGCAAACGGGCGGCTCGGCGTTAGGGCTGATTTCTACTAAATCAACGCCTGCTTCCTCTGCTTTTTCTAAAGCCTCATTCAGACTGACAATACCAATCTGCTCGCCATCGACGCCAGTCAGACGAACCTCGGTGGCGCGGATTTCTTTGTTAATGCGATTAGGACGCGCCGGTTGAACTCGTTTTCCGCCTTTAATACCTTATTCCTCCAGTTGATGAAGATTGCGACTGCGGATTTCATCCTGCAGCTTCGCGATCGCTTCGTTTACGTCCATGCTGCCCAGGTCTTTACCACGGCGGGTGCGAACGGCAACCTTGCCTGCTTCCACCTCTTTATCACCACAGACCAACATATAGGGGACACGACGTAACGTGTGCTCGCGGATTTTAAAGCCAATCTTCTCGTTTCTCAAGTCCGCTTTTACACGAATGCCCGCATTCTGAAGTTTTTGGGTCAATTCTGCAACATATTCGGACTGGCCATCGGTGATATTCATCACCACTACTTGTACAGGAGCCAGCCAGGTCGGGAAGAAACCGGCGTACTCTTCGGTCAAAATACCGATAAAGCGCTCCACAGAACCCAGGATAGCGCGGTGGATCATCACCGGCACCTGACGTTCATTATTTTCACCCACGTAGGAGGCGCTCAGGCGGCCCGGCAGCGAGAAGTCCAGCTGAACGGTGCCACACTGCCATGCGCGATCCAGACAGTCATGCAGGGTGAACTCAATTTTAGGGCCGTAAAATGCGCCCTCGCCCGGCTGATACTCGAACGGAATAGCGTTCTCTTTCAGCGCGGCAGCCAGATCGGCCTCTGCACGATCCCACTGTTCGTCACTACCGATGCGCTTAACCGGACGGGTTGACAGTTTCACCACGATTTTTTCAAAACCGAAGGTGCTGTACATGTCGTACACCATACGGATGCAGCTATTCACTTCAGCGCGCACCTGCTCTTCCGTACAGAAGATATGGGCGTCGTCCTGAGTGAAGCCGCGTACGCGCATCAGGCCATGCAGCGCGCCAGACGGCTCGTTGCGATGGCAGCTACCAAATTCCGCCATACGTAGCGGCAGGTCGCGGTAAGATTTTAGACCCTGATTGAAAATTTGCACGTGACCAGGGCAATTCATTGGCTTGATGCAGTATTCACGGTTCTCCGAAGAGGTCGTGAACATCGCTTCTTTATAGTTTTCCCAGTGGCCGGTTTTCTCCCACAGCACGCGGTCCATCATCAGCGGACCTTTCACTTCCTGATAGTCATACTCAGTTAGTTTGCTGCGGACAAAAACTTCCAGCTCGCGGAAAATTGTCCAGCCGTCATTGTGCCAGAACACCATGCCCGGCGCTTCTTCCTGCATATGATACAGGTCAAGCTGTTTACCGATTTTACGGTGGTCACGCTTGGCCGCTTCTTCCAGGCGTTGCAGATAGGCAGACAGCTGCTTTTTATCCGCCCAGGCGGTACCGTAGATACGCTGCAGCATTTTGTTGTTGCTGTCGCCGCGCCAGTAAGCGCCGGAAATTTTCTGCAGCTTAAAGTGATGGCAGAAGCGCATGTTAGGCACGTGCGGGCCACGGCACATATCCACGTACTCTTCGTGATGATAGAGGCCCGGACGGTCGTCGTGACTGATATTTTCGTCAAGAATAGTCATTTTATAGGTTTCGCCACGGGCAGCAAAAGCGTCACGCGCCTCCTGCCAGCTTACCTTTTTCTTGACGACGTCATAATTCGTTTCGGCCAGCTGGTGCATACGCTTTTCCAGCAGCTCGATATCTTCCTGGGTCAGGGTATGATCCATATCGACATCGTAGTAAAAACCGTTGTCGATAACCGGGCCGATTGCCATTTTGGTATCTGGCCACAGCTGCTTGATCGCGTGTCCCAACAGGTGCGCGCAGGAGTGGCGAATAATTTCCAGTCCGGCTTCATCTTTAGCGGTAATGATGGCGACGTTCGCGTCTTCCGCGATCGGATCGACCGCATCCACCAGCTCGCCGTTTACGCGGCCTGCGATACAGGCTTTCGCCAGGCCCGGACCGATGTCCTGGGCAATCTCCATCACGCTAACGGCGTGATCGAAGGTACGCTGACTTCCATCAGGAAGTGTAATTACGGGCATGATACATCCTTAGCTGCAGTGGTAACCCATACGCAAGGCTACATACAAAATTCAGGTTTAGTATATATATCAGGCTGGTGTCTCTTAAAATCAACTCACAGTTGTCAATTTGGAACAGCGCCTGATACACAGAGTCAAAAGCCTGCCGTCGGCAAAAACCTTTGAAGGAGTAATATCTTACACGTCATAGCGCCGAAATGCACGGCGGGATGCAGAATCAGGAATCCGCGCCGCAAAATCCGCTGCCGATGGCTTTACGTTAAACGGGATATCTGACCGCAAGCTGTAAGGTGGTTTTCCCCTATAGCCACAGCGCCGCTGAGGAGCGCCATAAGCTTGTGGCGAGAGTATCGTGCCGGGGCGGCTTTAAAAATGGTGAAAAGCAAGCATGAAGCGCTGGACGGAACAACCAGGCGGGCCACAGAAACGTGGCCCGGCAGGCTTTTTACATGGCGTAAGAAAGCTGAATAGTGGTTTTGGTATCGGTTTTATCCGGTGCGGATGACGGTGGATTCTGGTTCCAGGTCACGTTATAGGCCATCTTCAGCGAGAAGTGGGCGTTAATCGCCACCTGTAAACCGGTTTCGGAGTTCACCGTGGTGTCATCGCTACCCAGCACGGAAACGCCCTGGACAAATTTAGTGGTGTCAGTCAGCTGCCACTGATAGCTGGCCGCGCCGTAAGCCAGCGCCTGCGTCTCATGACCGCCATCGTGGTAATCGTCATAGCGTACGCCAGGACCGGCTTCCAGACGCAGCGAGTGCACCGGACCGTTCAGGATCTGGCGACCGTAACCGGCAGCCAGAATAGAGCGGCCGTCGTAGCCGTTGAAACGATCGCTTAACCAGCTGGCCTGACCAAACAGGTAATCGGAAGGGTTCAGGTTATAACGTGAACGGCCGCCAACCTGATAGGTTTCAGAAGAACGCTCATCGTTGGAAGAAGTGTTGCTGGCGTTGCCCCACAGGCTGTAGGCCATCTGGTTCTGATACCAGGTCATGTTGGTGCTGGCCGTCAGCGAGGAGCTGGTGGTGTTGCCGGTCTGAGCCAGGTAACCCGCCGCCGCATTGCCTTCAAAGTTCTTTTTGGCCGTAGAAGGATCGTCCATGACGGTAAAGACATTATTGTCCGCCAGTGCCTGGTGACAAAAAACTCCGCCGGAAAGTAAAAGAACTGCCGACAACTTGTTAAGCGCTTTCATTAAATAAGATCCATACCACTGAGAATTGAAAAGAGGTGAGTCTGAAGAGTTTTACCGGGCGTTCAATCTCTTTTATTGAAAGAATAGTAACATTTTGTTAAATGCTTCCGGATGCTTATGAATCAGGCTCACCCTACTCTAAATGGGACTATTCTTATCAGCGCGACCCGGCGCAGCCTGCTTTTCCTCGTATGTTCTTCGGCAATCTGGCTTTCGGCAGACATAAATATGTCAAAGCATTGCCTGTTACGTAATAATGTAACTTCACTGATTTACTTCTGAATATAAAATTCTGTCGGGATTTTTCGACCGCCTGAAGCTTTGCCCCCTTGCTATAACGGCTTCCACAGGCGTTAAGCCCGATAGCTGGCTGATAAAAGGCGATGATGAACTATGCTAAAAAAAGAAGAAGGTAAACAAAGGAGTTCATCATGGTTTCGTCTGATATTGAGCAATTTGTCGTCACTTTCCGTTTTAAAGATGAAGGGCTTAGCGATGTCCTTGAGCTGAACAGCACCCTGACCAACGGCGGATTTACCACCTCGCTGCACGACAAGGAAGGCCACCCGCACGAGCTGGGCACAAACAGTTTCGGCATCGTCAGCGCGCTGAGCGCAGAGCAGATACGCGAACAGGCAATCAACCTGGGTGAAATCGTGCTGGGCGAAAAGCCGGAGGTGGAGGTGGAGCGCTGGCAAGCATTTCAGCAGAAAAGCGAAAACTGACGTTTTGTAAAAATGTGTTGTTCACTACGTAAACACTGGTTTTGTCTATTATTTAAGCGTTAGTATCAGCATGTCCCGCAGCAAGTCACAGCGAAAAAGAGGAAACCGCTATGTGGTCAGCCATTGGTCGTCTGTTGAGTGAGCAGTCAGGTGATGCTGAAATCAGCCAGCGTACAGCGTTGCCAGGAGGCGATGTGCATCCGGCGTGGCGCCTCCGCTACGGCGATCGCGACGTTTTTGTTAAATGTAACGGCCGTGAAATGCTCGATCTTTTTACCTGGGAAGCCGATCAGCTGCAGCTTTTGAAGCGCACCGGCACCATCCGCGTGCCGGATGTCTACGGAGTAGGTTACGATCGGGACGTCAGCTTTTTACTGCTGGAGTATCTTCCCCTTTCGCCGCTCCATGCGCAAAGCGCCCATCAGCTTGGCCAACAGCTGGCGCGCCTTCACCAGTGGAGCGATCAGCCGCAGTTCGGCCTGGATTTCGATAACAATATCAAAACGTCGCCGCAGCCTAACAGCTGGCTCAAGCGCTGGTCGGTCTTTTTTGCCGAGCAGCGTATCGGCTGGCAGCTTCAGCTCGCGGCGGAAAAAGGCGTGCAGTATGGCGATATCGATCTGATTGTGCGCTGCGCCAGGGAGCTGCTCGACTCGCATCACCCTCAGCCTTCGCTGCTGCACGGCGATCTCTGGCCGGCAAACTGCGCGACGGCGGCTGAAGGGCCCTGCGTGTTTGATCCGGCCTGTTACTGGGGCGACAGAGAGTGCGATCTGGCGATGCTTCCGTGGTTTCCGGCGCTGCCGCAGGAGATTATGGAAGGCTATGAGTCGGTATGGCCGCTGCCTCGCGATTACCAGCAGCGCCAGCCGGTTTATCAGCTCTACTATCTGCTTAATCGGGCAAACGTCTTCGGCGGCGAATGGCTGAAGGAAGCCCAGCGGGCGGTCGGCGCCCTGCTGGACCAGGCGGAGGCGGGCAAACAATTTGCCCGTCCGGCGTAGGGCCGTCAGCTGATAAAGCCTGCCAGCTTAAGCACAAAATAGCCCGCAACGGCTATCAGGATGGGCAACACGTACAGCGGAAAAAACTGCAGAAAAATGGTGTGGCGCGGCACCACGATTTTTTCTTCCAGCTGCTGGCGGCTGCGCCCTTCTTCACCTTTCGCTTTTTCCAGGATCATCTGATCCTCAATGCCTTCACGCAGATGCCGGGACTGTCGCCACATTCTGGCGCCGGAGGCCTGTAGCGCCAGCCCGACGAAAATCAGTATATAGATTAGCCAGAACAGCCAGTTGCCGCCCTGGTTAAAATCCGGCACCGGTGAATTATGCCAAAAGGCGTTTAAAAAGCCGGTATTGAAGCGGATCATATCGATCATCACGTGAGAAAAATCCTGCATTACCGCATTGATCCCTTCGCGCTTTTCACGACTCACTTCCAAAAAACGCATCAGTGAAACCAGCGTGGAAATCAGCGCCGGAATAAAGATAATCCAGCCGGCGATCCGCTTTAGTATCGCGACTCTTCCAGCCTGTTGATAAGTCATGCTTTCTCCTGTCCTTATGCTGTGAGGGCTGTAAGTTTACCCTCGCCCGGCAAAATGTGCCTGAAAAAAGTGTGCCCGTAAGCGGAAAGGCAAATTAACGCGCGCAATGCTCTGGCTGTTAACTTCATGTTAAGGTGTCAGAAAACTGCTAACGGAGCCGCATTATGTCTTATTCACGTCCAGTGCTAGCCGCAATTTTTGATATGGATGGATTACTAATTGATTCCGAGCCGCTATGGGAACGCGCGGAGCTGGACGTTTTCGCTACGCTGGATGTCGATCTTTCCCGCAGAAGCGAGATGCCGGATACGGTAGGCCTGCGCATCGATCAGGTTGTGCGCATGTGGTATGAAACGCTGCCCTGGATCGGGCCATCGCAGGAGGAAGTAACGCAGCGTATACTTACCCGCGCGCTGACGTTAATCGAGGAGACGCGGCCGCTGCTGCCCGGCGTGGAGCTGGCGCTGAAACTGTGCCAGGCGGAAGGGCTGAAAATTGGGCTGGCTTCCGCCTCGCCGCTTTTTATGCAGGAAAAGGTGCTGGCGATGTTCGGCCTGCGTCACTATTTTGAAGTGCTGGCCTCGGCAGAATCGCTGCCGTACAGCAAACCGCATCCGCAGGTCTATCTGGACGCGGCCACCCGTCTCGGCATCGATCCGCTTAACTGCGTTACGCTGGAAGACTCCGTTAACGGTATGATTGCGACCAAAGCCGCAAGGATGCGCTCAATCGTGGTGCCTGCGGCCGTTTATGCCGACGATGCGCGCTGGGCGCTGGCCGACGTCAAACTGGCCTCGCTCACCGAGCTGGGCAGCAGGCATCTGCTTGGCAAGTAACATCAGTGTCCGCTTTCCGCCCTGCCGTAAACTGGCCGGGCGGTACGGCTTCTTTAAGCAGAATGAAATGCTGACCCTGCTGCTTCCCGTCAGCTGAATGTTAACAGGCAGATACAGCCTTTCGCTATTTTCTACCGGGCAATGAAATCTGTAATCGGTGGAAGACCTTTGCGCGTCCAGCCCCTTAATCAAGAGTATTGATGCCATTACGGCGCTTAACCGCTTATACTAACTGGAACCGCTACGTTTTTTTACCCATGCTCAACGCACAGACGTAAAGAAAATATTAACCTTTCGTTACAGCGTCACATATTTATTCTACTGTATATATCCCCTATACTGGATGCATTGACAGTTCAGTTACCGAGCGTTTTCCATGACGGCCGAAGGCCACGTTATTTTTGCTATCGCCAGCGCGATTTTTGCCAAGCGCGCCGACCTGACGCCCGTTCTTGGTGATGGCGACTGGTGGCACGTTATTCCCGCCACGCTGCTTACCTGCCTGCTGCCGGATATCGATCACCCGCGCTCTACCCTTGGTCAGCGTTTTCGCTGGCTGTCGCAGCCCATTGCGCGCGCCTTTGGGCATCGGGGCTTTACCCACAGCCTGCTGGCCGTAATCGGTGGCGTGGCGCTGCTTCAGCTAAAACTGCCGCAGGAATGGGTGCTGCCTGCCGATGTCTTTCAGGGCATGGTGCTGGGCTACCTCAGCCATATTGTCGCCGATATGCTTACGCCTGCCGGCGTGCCGCTGCTGTGGCCCTGCCGCTGGCGTTTTCGCCTGCCGCTGCTGCACAGCCGCAACGGCAACCAGATGGAGCGAATGCTCTGCCTGACGCTGGTTGCGCTGGCGCTATGGTTCCCGACCGGGTCGCCCTCTTTTGGTGCGGCAAGCTGGCCCCTGCAGATGATCGATCAGGTGCAAAACAGCGTTACGCGTTTTATAAATCACCAGGTAGCGCAATAAGTCACCGATATCGTTCAATAAATTATAAACTATTCCTTTTGATTATATGGGCGTCTCTCCGCGAGCTGCTACCATCGCCCCCAACGCGTATCCGATGCGCAATAAAAATAGCTCACTGACGAGGCCGCTGATGCCTCGTCAAAAAAGGAGATCTGGGGATGAATTTTCCATTAATTGCAAACCTGGCGGCGTTTATTCTGCTGCTGGGGCTACTGGCTAAAAGCGGCAACGCCAGCTGGAGCCTGGCGAAAAAAGTGCTGCTGGGCCTGGTTGTAGGCGTGCTGTTTGGGCTGATCCTGCACACTATTTACGGTGCCGATAACCCGGTGTTGAAAGAATCCATTAGCTGGTTCAACGTTGTCGGCAACGGCTACGTACAGCTGTTGCAGATGATCGTCATGCCGCTGGTGTTCGCTTCGATTCTCAGCGCCGTCGCCCGTCTGCATAACGCGTCGTCGCTGGGCAAAATCAGCGTGCTGACTATCGGCGTGCTGCTGTTCACTACGGCGATTTCCGCGCTGGTGGGCGTTTTTGTTACCTGGCTGTTTGGGCTCAACGCCAGCGGTCTGGTGCAGGGCGTGCAGGAAACCGCGCGCCTGTCTGCGCTACAGTCTAACTATATCGGTAAAGTGGCCGACCTTTCCGCGCCGCAGCTGCTGCTCTCTTTCGTGCCGAAAAATCCTTTCGCCGATCTGACCGGGGCCAATCCGACCTCTATTATCAGCGTGGTGATTTTTGCCGCTTTCCTGGGCGTCGCCGCCCTGCATTTACTGCGTGACGACAAACCGAAAGGCGAGCGTGTGCTGGCCGCCATCGACGTGCTTCAGGCATGGGTGATGAAGCTGGTGCGTCTGATTATGAAGCTGACGCCTTACGGCGTAATGGCGCTGATGACCAAAGTGGTCGCCAGCTCTAACCTGGCGGATATCGTTAAGCTGGGCAGTTTTGTCATTGCATCTTATCTGGGCCTGGCGATTATGTTTGCGGTGCACGCGCTGCTGCTTTCCGTTAACGGCGTCAATCCCAGGCGTTTCTTCCGCAAGGTCTGGCCGGTTATCACTTTTGCTTTTACCAGCCGCTCCAGCGCGGCGACCATTCCGCTGAGCGTGGAAGCGCAAACCCGCCGCCTTGGCATTCCGGAATCGATCGCCAGCTTCTCAGCCTCTTTCGGCGCCACTATCGGCCAGAACGGCTGTGCCGGGCTGTACCCCACCATGCTGGCGGTGATGGTTGCGCCAACGGTAGGCATTAACCCGTTCGATCCGGTCTGGATCGCCACGCTGGTTGGCATCGTTACGCTAAGCTCTGCCGGCGTAGCGGGCGTGGGCGGCGGCGCGACCTTTGCCGCGCTGATCGTTCTGCCAACGCTGGGCCTGCCGGTCACGCTGGTGGCGCTGCTGATTTCGATCGAACCGCTGATCGATATGGGCCGCACCGCGCTTAACGTTAACGGTTCGATGACGGCAGGAATGCTGACCAGCCAGTGGCTGAAACAAACCGATAAATCTCTGCTGGACGCGGAAGCGGACAGCGAAGCCGAACTGGCGCATCGTTAAGCAAAACGTTGTTTATGCAACCTGTTCAGGGGCCGCTCAGCGGCCCTTTTTATTGTCTGCTAAACATAACCCTTCGGTTTCCGGGCGTACCTCGCGCACTGTTCTATAGTTAATGGTTAGAAACACACATCACAGGAGCAAGTGAGCATGTCGAAAGAAACCGATAACAAGGAAATCACCCATAATGCCCCGTTAACCGGGCCTGATTCCGCAAAGCCGGGAATGGATTCGCTGGCACCCGCCGATGGCTCGCATAAGCCGCTTTCTGAGCCAACGCCGCCCGGCAAGCAGCCTACTGCGCCCGGCAGCCTGAAAGCGCCCGAGACCAGTAACGCCAAGCTGGACGCGCTGGAAACCTTCCGTAAAGGCGGCGAGAATTTCCCGCTGACAACCAATCAGGGTACGCGCATCGCTGACGACCAGAACTCGCTGCGCGCCGGTACTCGTGGCCCAACGCTGCTGGAAGATTTTATCCTGCGCGAAAAGATCACCCATTTTGACCACGAGCGCATTCCTGAACGTATTGTCCATGCCCGTGGTTCAGCGGCGCACGGCTATTTCCAGCCCTATCGCGATATGAGCGATATCACCAAGGCGGATTTCCTGCGCGATCCTGAAAAGCAGACGCCGGTTTTCGTGCGTTTCTCTACCGTTCAGGGCGGCGCAGGCTCGGCGGATACCGTACGCGATATTCGCGGCTGGGCCACCAAGTTCTATACCGATGAAGGCGTTTTCGATTTAGTCGGCAACAATACGCCGGTGTTCTTTATTCAGGACGCGCATAAATTCCCGGACTTCGTGCATGCGGTAAAACCTGAGCCGCACAATGAAATTCCACAGGGCCAGAGCGCGCACGATACTTTCTGGGATTACGTCTCGCTACAGCCGGAAACGCTGCATAACGTGATTTGGGCAATGTCCGATCGCGGCATTCCGCGCAGCTACCGCACGATGGAAGGCTTCGGCATTCACACCTTCCGCTTTATTAACGCCGAGGGCAAAGCGACCTTTGTGCGCTTCCACTGGAAACCGGTCGCGGGCAAAGCTTCGCTGCTGTGGGACGAATCACAAAAACTCACCGGCCGCGATCCCGATTTCCATCGCCGCGATCTGTGGGAAGCCATTGAGGCGGGCGACTATCCGGAATATGAGCTGGGCGTACAGCTGATCCCGGAAGAAGATGAATTCAAATTCGATTTTGACCTGCTGGATGCCACCAAGCTGATCCCGGAAGAGCTGGTGCCGGTGCAGCTGGTCGGTAAGATGGTGCTGAACCGCAATCCGGACAACTTCTTTGCCGAAACCGAGCAGGTTGCTTTCCATCCCGGCCACATCGTTCCCGGCCTGGATTTCACCAACGATCCGCTGTTACAGGGCCGTCTGTTCTCCTATACCGATACGCAGATCAGCCGTCTTGGCGGGCCTAACTTCCATGAAATTCCGATTAACCGTCCGACCTGCCCTTACCATAATTTCCAGCGTCAGGGGATGCACCGTACGGATATCGATACCAACCCGGCCAACTACGAGCCGAATTCCATCAACGATAACTGGCCGCGCGAAACGCCGCCGGCTCCGCATCGCGGTGGATTTGAAAGCTATCAGGAGCGTATTGAAGGCCACAAGGTGCGCGAGCGCAGCCCTTCCTTCGGCGAATACTACTCGCAGCCGCGCCTGTTCTGGAACAGCCAGACGCCTGTTGAGCAGCAGCACATTATTGACGCCTTCTCTTTTGAGCTGAGCAAGGTGGCTCGCGCCTATATCCGCGAGCGCGTCGTGGATCATCTGGTGCGTATCGACGTGTCGCTGGCTAACGGCGTGGCGGAGAACCTGGGCATTGCGCTGTCCGATGAGAAGATGCATACCGCGCCGCCGAAAGACGTTAACGGCCTGAAAAAAGATGCCAGCCTGAGCCTTTATGCCGTGCCAAGTGGCTCGATCAAAGGCCGCCAGGTGGCGCTGCTGGTAAGCGACGGCGTGGTAGCGGCAGACGTGCTGGCAATTTTGCAGGAGCTGAAGGCGCAGGGCGTGCACGCCAAGCTGCTGGCGCGCCATATGGGCCAGGTTCGTGCCGACGACGGTTCTAATCTGCCGATTGACGCTACCTTTAGCGGCCTGCCGTCGCTGACCTTTGATGCGGTGATCGTGCCGGACGGCAACATCGACGCGCTGCTGCTCAGCGGCGACGCCCGTTACTTCCTGCTGGAAGCCTACAAGCATCTGAAGGTGATTGGCCTGAGCGGCGACGCCCGCCGCTTCAAATCGCAGTTCGGTCTGGGCGACAGCGAGCGTGAGGAAGGCGTCATCGAAGATGATAAAGCCGAAGGCGTGCTGATGAGCGAGTTCCTGGCCGCGATGGCCGCGCACCGCGTCTGGTCGCGCAGCCAGAAGGCGCTAAGCGTTCCGGCTTAATCCGCCGTTCGTTTGTTCACTGAAGGTGCAGCCGGTAGCGGCTGCGCCTTTTTATTTGGCATCTCCTGCCGATTAGCGCGCATAGAGCGCCTTTCGCCCGCGCCTTATCCGATCTCTACACTGTGGCACTGAACTTGCTTCTTCCTGATACCACTCGTTGTTCAGGAGAAGATCCATGAGAGTTGACACCCGCTATCGTTACCGCATTTTCGCCATGCTGTTTTTTATCGCGCTGATCAACTATATCGATCGCGGCGCCCTCTCCTTCGCGGCAAACGCCATTTCTGCGGAATTTCATTTCAGCAAAACGGAGCTGGGCGTGGTGCTGAGCTATTTCGGCTTTGGCTATCTGTTCGGCTCGCTCTGCGGCGGGTTTCTGGCCGATCGGCTGGGCACAAAAAAAGTCTGGCTGCTGGCGGGCGTGCTCTGGTCGCTGTTGGAGATCGCTACCGCCTGGGCGGGAGAGCTGGGCGTGGCGCTGTTTGGCGGCTCGGCCATTATGGGCTTTGCCGTAATGCGCATCCTGTTCGGCTTTGCCGAAGGCCCGGCCTATGCGCTGATGAACAAAGCTATCGCGCACTGGGCGCCCGATAACGAGCGCGGCATGGCGCTGGGCATCGGCTTACTCAGCACCCAGGTAGGCGCGCTGCTGACGGCACCGATCGCCGTGGGCCTGCTGCTGTTGACCAACGACTGGCGGCTGATGTTTATCCTGCTCGGCGTTTTCTCGCTGATCGCTATGGTGATTTTCGCGCGAATTTTCACCGACAGCCCGATGCAGCAGCCGCGCGCCAGCCAGGCGGAGCGCGAGTTGATTATGCAGGGCCAGCAGCAAAGCACCGCCGGGCCGCGCCTGCCGTGGTGGCGCTTTTTCACCAGCCGCACGCTGGTCTGCAACGCGCTGGGCTATTTTTCTTTCCTGTATGTCACCTTTACCCTGGTCACCTGGGGGCCGAAATATTTGCAGGACAGCTTTCACTACGATCTGCACTCGCTCTGGTATGTGGCGATGATCCCGTGGAGCGGCGCCTGTATTACCGTGCTACTCGGCGGCAAGATTGCCGACACGCTGCTGAAGCGCTCCGGTAATCTGCGGCTGGCGCGCAATCTCTTTGCTGCCGTCGGGCTGCTTTGCACCGGACTCTGCTTTATGGCGATCCCGTGGATGGCTTCCGCCGCCGGGATTATCCTGCTGATGACGCTGGGCAACGCCCTGAACGCGCTGGTAAATAACGTTTACTGGTCGGTGGTGATTGACGTCACGCCGAAATCCACGGTCGGCACCTATAGCGGGATGACGCTGGCCATCGCCAACCTGGCATCGATCCTGTCGCCAATGCTGAGCGGCTGGCTGGCTGAGCATTTCGGCTACAACGCCATGTTCAGCGCGACGGCGGCCATTGCCTTCGGCAGCATGCTGGCGATGACGCTGCTGCAACCGGAGAAAAAGCTGACGGCAACGCCCCCTGTCAGTCCCGATCTGGCAGCCAACATGGAGGCGGAGTTAAGAATACGTTAAGCAGTGTAAGCAACCCGCAATAGCCGCAGCCGCCGCTTGCGTTTTCACTGGCCCGGAGTAATGTTAGCGGCAGTGAGGACCAGGAGAAACTGTATGAAAAAGGTGATAAGCGCTCTGTTCGCCTTAACGCTGTTGTCGCCAACGCTGGTGGCAGCGCATCCTGGCGGCTGGGGACCGGGGCCAGGCTGGGATCGCGGTCCGGGTTGGGATCGCGGTCACGGCTGGGATCGCGGCCACGGTTGGGATCGCGGCCGTGGGCCGGGCAGGCTCTCTTTTTTACCGGGAGCGGCAGCGGCGGTGATTATCGGCGGTCTGACCTATTACGCGCTCAACGGCAACTACTACCAGCGCCAGCACGATAACACCTATGTAGTGGTGCAGCCGCCGGTAGAGCGCTTCAGCAGCGATATGCGCGCGCTTGATTACAACGGCGAACGCTTCTACGTGCAGGAAGGCCACTACTATCGCCGCGATATCGACGGACGCTATCTGGAAGTGCCGCGACCGCCAGGCCTGTAGGCAACAGGCATAAAAAAACCGGCTAAGGCCGGTTTTTTCTTTACTCCGTCAGGCGATTACTGATTAACCTGCGGATCGGTATCGTACTCTTTGCAGCTCTGGAAGCCGTAGTTCATTACGCGGCCTGTGTCGCTGTAGCTGACAAAGTAGGTCTGCTGCTTGCCGTCACGCTGGCCCAGCACATAGGTCTGGCAGGTGCCGCGAGCGTGAACCATGGTGATTTCAGTTGAAGGCGGACCGGCGATATCGCGAACCTGCTGGCGGGTCATGCCTTTTTTCACGTCCTGTACCACAGGCTTAGTGACATAGCTTTCCGCGCGGTCATAAGCTGAACAGCCGGATAATACAGCAAGCGCCACTGCCGCACCGATAAGTCCTGTTACCTTGTTCATGTTTTTTATTCCTCATTTATTGTCCATGTCGCTTTAAGCCTGGAACATAAATGCAGAGTTATCAACTTTATGGCAGAAAAAAACGCTTACCCCGGCCGGATAAAGACGCTTATAATGCCGCCCCCGAGAATGAACGTTCATTCTCAAACGGCGCCTGCGCCTTTTGTCATTGCCCAGCGCGAGGGAGTATGAGCCAACCCAATCCAACCCGCGACGCCCGCCATCGGCAGCGTCAGGACGAAATTATCGCTGCCGGTCGTCGCTGCTTCCGCCAGTCCGGCTTTCACGGGGCCAGCATGGCGCAGCTGGCCGCCGAGGCGCGGCTTAGCGTAGGCCAGATCTATCGCTATTTTGCCAGCAAAGACGCGATTATCGAGGAGATGGTCAGGCGCATTATCGATGCCCGCCTGCAACATATCAAAGAGACCGCTACCGCCGATCTGCCTCGCCTGCTTGCCTGGCGTCACGCGCTTAACGAAGACGACGAGGCGCTGATGAAGGAAGTTGCAGCGGAAGCGACCCGCAATCCGGTCGTGGCCCGCATGATGGCGGAGGCCGACCACCGCATGTTTACCCAGGCCTGCCTTAACGTAAAGCGCGACCATCCCGCTATGAGCGATGAACAGGTGCGCGCCTGCGTAGAGGTCATGGCCGTCCTGACGGAAGGCACGGCCTGGCGACGCCTGACGCCGCAGAAAGCGTCGGCGGAGCGCCTTTACCAGCTTTACCAACACATCAACGCACTACTTTTCACCACAGAGGATCCATGATATCTGCACACCCCAACCGGTTTGGCTATGCCATTACGCTCGGCCTGCTGGCAGCGCTCGGGCCGCTTTGTATCGACCTGTATTTACCTGCCCTGCCCGCGCTTGCCCGCGACCTGGCCGCGCCTACCGCCACCGCCCAGCTTAGTCTGACCGCCGGCCTGATTGGCCTCGGCGCCGGCCAGCTGATATTCGGCCCGATGAGCGATAAATATGGCCGCATCAAGCCGCTGCTGCTGTCGCTGGCGCTGCTGCTGATCGCCTCCGTCGGCTGCGCGATGGCACAGACTATCCACCAGCTGCTGCTGGCGCGCCTGTTTGAAGGGCTTTCCGGCGCAGGCGGCGCGGTGCTTTCCCGCGCTATCGCCAGAGATATGTACAGCGGCCACGACCTGACGCGTTTCTTTGCTTTGCTGATGCTGGTCAACGGCCTGGCGCCCGTCGCCGCGCCAGTGCTGGGCGGCGCGCTGATGACGCTGCTGAGCTGGCGCGGCCTGTTTATGGTGATTGCCGTTATCGCGCTGCTGCTGTTTATCCTGGCACGCGTAAAACTGCGCGAAACCTTAACGCCGGAACGCCGTAGCCAGGGCAGCCTGTTTTCCGCGTGGGCCGCGCTGGGTCAGGTGGTTATCCACCGTCCCTTTATGGGTTTTTGCCTGACCCAGGGCTTTATGATGGCCGGGATGTTTGCCTATATCGGCGCTTCGCCTTTTGTTTTACAGCAGATTTATGGCCTCTCGCCGCAGGCGTTCAGCTTCTGCTTCGCCGCCAACGGTATCGGCCTGATTATCGCTTCGCAAACCAGCGCGCGCCTCAGCCCGCTGTGGGGTGAGTATCGCGTGGTGAAAGGCGCGCTGGTGCTGGCCTTCGTCTCCTCCGCCAGCCTGCTGCTCGCCGGTCTGAGCGGAGCGGCGCTGCCTTTCGTGCTGGTCGCCCTGTTCTTCAGCGTGGCGAGCAACGGCGCGGTCGGCGTGGCTGCTGCCTCGCTGGCGATGCAGAGTCAGGGCCATCGCGCAGGCAGCGCTTCCGCCGTGCTGGGCGTAGTGATGTTTACCCTGGGCGGCATCGCCGTGCCGGTGACGGGTATCGGCGGCACCTCGGTGTTGACCATGACCGCCACCATCTTCGGCTGCTATATGCTGGCCATCGCCATGTTCGTTTTGGTGGCGCAAAAACCGAAAAAGCCTGATTAATCAATAAAAGGCGCGTAAATAGCGGGTTCAACCTTGTTGTTTCGCGCCTGGCACGTTAATTTTAAGACAAAGGTTTTCGGCAACTGCCCTGACACTAAATCTGAGGAGAGGTAAATGGCTCTGCAACAGGAAATTATCGAAGCGCTGGGGGTTAAACCCACTATTGATGCACAGCAGGAAATTCGCACCAGCGTCGACTTTCTGAAAGCGTACCTGAAGGCTTACCCGTTTATTAAGTCGCTGGTACTGGGTATCAGCGGCGGTCAGGACTCCACGCTGGCCGGCAAGCTCAGTCAGCTCGCCATCAGCGAGCTGCGTGAAGAGACCGGCAATCAGGACTATCAGTTTATCGCCGTGCGTCTGCCCTATGGCAATCAGACAGATGAACAGGACTGCCAGGACGCGCTGCAGTTTATTCAGGCCGATCGCGTGTTGACGGTTAACATCAAAGAAGCGGTGCTGGCCAGCGAAAAAGCGCTGCGCGATACGGGTATCAACCTCTCTGATTTCGTGCGCGGCAATGAAAAAGCGCGTGAAAGGATGAAGGCGCAGTACAGCATCGCCGGTATGACCTCTGGCGTAGTGGTGGGAACGGATCACGCCGCGGAAGCGGTGACGGGCTTCTTTACCAAATACGGCGACGGCGGCACGGATATCAACCCGCTGTTCCGCCTGAACAAAGGCCAGGGCAAACAGCTGCTGAAAACGCTGGGCTGCCCGGAGCACCTCTACCTTAAACAGCCGACCGCCGATCTGGAGGACGATCGTCCCGGTTTGCAGGATGAAGTGGCGCTGGGCGTGACCTATGAGATGATCGACCAGTATCTGGAAGGCAAGAAGATTGCCGACGACGCGGCGAAGATCATTGAGGGCTGGTATCTGAAAACCGAGCACAAACGCCGTCCGCCGATTACCGTATTTGATGACTTCTGGAAAAAATAAACCCGCCGGGCGGCTTTCCGGTCGCCCGCTTTTTTACGTTATTTTCCCTCTTTTCGTCGCTTGCCGTCAGCGGCGTGTTGATTACCAGCGCGATCCGACTCTTTTTTATCCAGCAAACGCCTGATACACTGTATAAGCAAACAGTAAGCGGAGTGCAATGTGGTCAGACGTCAAGCCAGCCATCGCCTGTCTTTTGAACCGGCGGCAATTTATCAGTATCCCGAACACCTGCGGCCTTCGCTGGAAGGTCTGCCTTCCCTGCCCGGCGTGTATACCTTTCATGGCGACAGCGAATCCCTGCCGCTCTATATCGGTAAAAGCGTCAATTTGCGCAGCCGGGTAATGTCCCATTTTCGTACGCCGGATGAGGCGAAAATGCTGCGCCAGGCGCGTTACGTCAGCTATATCACCACGGCTGGCGAACTGGGCGCGCTGTTACTGGAAGCGCAGATGATCAAGGTGCAGCAGCCTTTGTTCAATAAGCGCCTGCGCAAAAACCGCCAGCTTTGCTCGCTGCTGATAAGCGATCTGAAGCCCAGCGTGGTTTACGCCAAAGAAGTCGATTTTTCCCATACTTCCGATCTGTTTGGCCTTTACTCCAGCCGCCGATCGGCGCTGGAAACGCTACAGAAAATCGCCGACGAACAGCGGCTTTGCCTGGGCCTGCTGGGGCTGGAGAACGTCAGCAAAGGCCGCGCCTGTTTTCGCGCCAGCCTGGGCCGCTGTGCGGGCGCCTGCTGCGGTAAAGAGACGCCGGAAGCCCATCACGAGAGGCTGCTGGCCGCGCTGGAACGCGTGCGCGTGCAGTGCTGGCCCTGGGAGGGCGCGGTCGGCGTGGTGGAGGAAGGCCCGCTGAAAACGCAGATCCACGTGATCAATAACTGGTTTTACCTTGGCTCGGTGGATGATATCAGCGAGGCGGGCAAGCTGACCTCCACGCCACAGGGTTTCGACAGCGACGGCTATAAAATCCTCTGCAAGCCCATCGTCAGCGGCAAGTTCCCGATCGTTCCGCTTGGCTGACGCCACGTCAGCGCCGACAGCCAGATAAACGAAACCGCCGACGCTGCTCCCTGGTTCAGGAAACAACGTCGGCGGTCTCAGGCGTGGCCTGCCGGGCGATCGCACCCGGCGGCTAAGGCTTATTCAGCGGCCGGTGCGGCTGGCGCAGGCTCGCCGTGGTGCGGCTTCTCGGTCAGACGTTTTTCAAAGTTCGCATTGAACTGTTTTTTCTGCTCCGGCGTCAGCACGTTATACATTTTGTTCTGCGTTTCCAGCATGGAAAGCGCACGGGCTTTGCCGTTAGCCGACATTTTCTCCGCCTGCGCTTCCGCTTTGGCCTTGTCGAAGCTGTCAGCCGCGATGATGCTGTGCAGCGTGCGGCGCTCTTCCAGGGAAGGACGCGGCATCTCTTTATGCGCCTCTTTCATGATGCTGCGCATCTGCTCTTTCTGCGCGTCCGTCAGATTCAGGCCTTTGAACATCTCGTGCGGCCCACCGTGGCGAGGCGGCTTGTGCATCATTGGTTTATCTGCGCCAGCCGGTGCCGGCGTGATGTTATCTGCTGCGGCATGAACAATATTCGCCGCGCCCATTGCCAGTGTCATAGCTACAACCAGAGAAGTTAATTTACGCATACTATTTTCCTTTTGCATTTCTGTGACGACAGCGTTGTCGTAATGTCGGGATTCAGTTTATTGCGCTGAACGTCAAGTAGTCAGAACGTGGGTAAAGCCTTGAAAGCATAAAAGATAAAAAAGCGGCAATCATGGAGAGAATGCGAAGATTATGGTGAGGAATTGCAAAAGGATATGTATTTAGCGCGTTTAATGCAGAAATTGTGGAGGAGTGTAATACAGCCGACAGGAACGAGAAAGGAAAAAGTAAGGCGGGACGACCACCGACGGGCTGGCATGAAGCGTCCCGGTCGGCGTCGTTGCGTTATCAGCTGCTGCCGCTGGTTTCATTATGGGCGTTATCTTCCACCAGCATCAATCCGGCGCGCTGCCCTTTCGCCACGTCGGGATTGGGAAAAAGAACATATTCCCGCGCCTGCTGCACGTAGCAGCGTTTGTCACCATCCTCCGCCAGCAGCGTGCCCTGCGGGAAAGCGGTAAAGTTCAGCGTTTCCGCGCCCATATGCAGCACGAAAGCCTCGGTAAAACGGGTGATCTGCTGCGAAACCCGATAGCGCTGCGGCGGCTCGCCCACGGGCGGTAAAGGTTCACCGGAGAGCAAAGCGGCCAGCGCGTCGCGCGCGGCGCTAAAAAGCGTTAAATCGTTGCGGCCAAAAGGCAGCGCTTTACCTAACTCCAGCGTGCAGCTGGCGGCGTTAAAGTGCTGCGAACTGTAATGCGTAAAGGTGCCGCCCGGCGAGCGATGGAACACCAGCGCCTCAAGTCCGGCCGCGCTCAGCCAGTGCAGGAAGGCGTCCGGCCAGGGCGTTTCACGCAGCGGCATGACGCCGAAGCGGCTGTGCCAGGAGCCGCGAATGGCGGTATGCAAATCCAGATGCCAGCGGCTCTCCTCGGTGCAGCTCACCTGCCAGAACGTCTCCAGCGCCTGCTCCAGACGCCAGGCGCGCCGCGCTTCGGGATGGTCATCGTACTGCTGCCAGCGGCCGCCGAACAGCCGGTTGAGATCGCAATGGCGATAGCGTTTGCCGCTGGCGATCGCTTCCGGGTTGCCCAGAATAACCAGCACGCGCGCCTTGAGCGGCCGCTTGCCCGCCAGCAGCTCGCCGACCAGCTGGTTCAGGATTTCAATGGGCGCGGTTTCATTGCCGTGGATCCCGGCGGAGATCACCAGCGCCTGCGTACAGGGCTGATGCGGATTAAGTTCAAGAATGCCATGGTCCAGCCACTGCCAGCTTAGCTGGTCGTTGCGGCCGGAAACTTGTGCAGGCGGCTCTGTGCTTAACGTCTGCTGAAGAAAGTCCTGCATAGGTTCTCCTTATTATAGTTCTCCCTGCGACTGCCAGCGCGCGCCCGGGGTCAGCCCGACGCGCCCTGTTCCTCCCTGATTAGCGTTGGAAAGAGTAGATACTTCCTAAGTCTAGCATCTTAGTCAGCTCATCCAGCGCTTCGCGGTTTTCCGTGAGCAGCTGCGGGTCAGCCAGATCCGCCTGGCAAAGCCTGTCGCGGTAGTGGCGATCCACCCACGCATTGAGCAAGGTAAACAGCGTATCGGTCAGCATCACCGCCGGATTGACCGCCGCCAGCTCCGCCTCGTTCATCACCACGCGCAGCCGCAGGCAGGCTGGCCCACCGCCGTTGCCCATGCTTTCCCGCAGGTCGAAGACGTGCAGCTCGTCGATCGCGCCGCCTTCCGTGAGTTCGTTCAGCCAGCGCCAGACGCCGTCGTGCCGACGCGCCTCTTCCGGCAGCGCCAGCAGCATTTTGCCGTCCGGCTTGCTTAACAGCTGGCTGTTAAACAGATAGGTGGCGACGGCGTCGCTGACGCTGACCCGCGCATCCGGCACCACCACCGGCGTAAAGCCCGGCAGCCTTTCACGCAGCCGATCGAACAGCGCCTGCTGCTCCAGAAAAGCCAGCTCGTGACAGAACAGCACCTGCTGATTGCTGACGGCGATCACATCGTTGTGGAATACGCCCTGGTCAATCACCGCCGGATTCTGCTGCGCAAACAGCGTCCGGTTCGGATCAAGCTGATGCAGCCGCGCCACCGCCTGGCTTGCCTCCAGCGTTTGCCGCGCCGGATAGCGTGCCGGGATTAGGCCGCCGCCGCCCTCTTCGCGTCCATAAACGAACAGCTGTACGCCCGGCTCGCCGTAGCCCGCGCTGAAACGATTATGGTTGGCCGCGCCTTCATCGCCAAACATCGCAACCTGCGGCAAAGCGTCATGGACGCAGAAGTGGCGCACGTCGCGGAACATCGCGCGCAGTATCGCGCCCGTGGTGGGCGCTTCCAGCGAGCGGTGAAATTTGTTGTTCAGGTTCGCCACGGTCAAATGCACGCGGCTGTCGGCGCTGTCGGCGGAAGGCGAGACGGTAGCGGCGTTAGCGACCCACATTGCCGAAGCGGAACTGACCGCCGACAGCAGCATCGGCGCCTGCGCGGCCGCTTTCGCCAGCACCTGCGGCTCGGTGCCGCTGAAGCCCAGCTGGCGCAGTGCCGCGATGTTCGGCCTTTCGTGCGGTGGGATCACGCCCTGCGCAAAGCCCCTGTCGGCCAGCGCCTTCATTTTCAACAGGCCCTGCTTTGCCGCCAGTTTGGGGTCAGAGAGCTGATGCTGATGCCGGGAGGAGGCCTCGTTGCCAAACGACAGCCCGGCATAGTGATGGGTTAAACCGGGCAGGCCGTCAAAATTGACTTCGCGGGCGCTCATGATGCTTCTCCTGTGGGGCTGAAATCCAGGCCGGGCGACAGCGCGGCGGGCAGCGAAAGATCGGCCGAGGCCAGCGAAGCCAGCGGCCACGCACAGTAGTCCGCCGCGTAAAACGCACCGGGACGATGGTTGCCGGACGCGCCGATGCCGCCGAAAGGTGCGGTGCTGGCCGCGCCGGTCAGCGGTTTGTTCCAGTTGACGATCCCGGCTCGCGCCTCGATCAGCAGCCGATCAAACAGCTCGCGATGCGGCGAAATCAACCCGCAGGAAAGACCGTAGCGGGTGGCGTTGGCAATGCGGATCGCCTGGCTGAAGTCGTCATAGCGGATCACCGCCAGCAGCGGCCCGAACACTTCTTCGTCCGGCAGCGTCAACGCCGTCACGTCGATGATGCCCGGCGTCAGGATAGCGCTCGTTTTCGACGGCCAGCGCATCGGCAGTAGCACTTCGCCGCCCGCCGCCACGCGCGATTGCCATTCCCCGTATATGTGCTCTGCCGCCTGCGGCGAAATCACGCTGCCCATAAAAGGCTGCGGATCGGCGTCCCAGCGTCCCGGCTCGATTTTTGCCGCAACCGCCGCCAGGCGGGCAAGAAACGCATCGCCCTGCGCGCCACGCTTGACCAGCAGCCGACGCGCGCAGGTGCAGCGCTGTCCCGCCGTGATAAAGGCCGACTGAATAGTAAGATGAACAGCGGCGTCGATCGACTGCGGATCCTCGACGATCAGCGCGTTGTTGCCGCCCATCTCCAGCGCCAGCATTTTTTCCGGCTGGCCGGCGAACTGCCTGTGCAGCTGATAGCCGGTCGCCGCGCTGCCGGTAAAAAGCACGCCGTCCAGCGAGGACTGCGTCAGCGTCCTGCCACAGTCGCCGCCGCCCTGCAGCAGATTCAGCACGCCGTCCGGCAGCCCCGCCTGCTGCCAAAGCCTGACCGTCTGCTCGGCGGTCATCGGCGTCAGCTCGCTGGGTTTAAACACCAGCGTATTTCCGGCCAGCAGCGCGGGCACGATATGCCCGTTCGGCAGATGGCCGGGGAAGTTATACGGGCCTAAAACCGCCAGCACGCCGTGCGGCCGGTGCCGCAGCTCGCTGTCGCCCTGCTGCGCTTCCCCGCTGCGGGCGTGATAAGCGCTGACGGAGATGGCGATTTTATTGATCATCGCCTGCACTTCTGTGGCGGCTTCCCAGCGCGGCTTGCCGGTTTCCCGGGCGATAGTGGCGGCCAGCTCTGCCTGATGTTGCAAAAGCAGCGTGGCAAAGCGTTCCGCCAGCGCGACGCGTTCCGCAAAGGGACGTTTCGCCCAGCCGGGAAAGGCGGCGCGGGCCGCCTCGACCGCCGTCGTTATTTGTGCCTGACTGGCGGCCCGGCCCTGCCACAGCGGCCGCGCGTCGATCGGATCCTGCTTGCTGAGCGCTTCGCCGTCGCCGGTCAACCACGCTCCGTTAATAAAATGGGTCATGCTTTTTTCTCCTCGCAGCCCAGAGTGACCACGCGCAGGCTGTCGCCCTGCCCGCAACGTAAAACAGCCGCCTGTTCCGGCGTCAGCGCCAGCGTGTCCGCATGCGGGTCGGCGTTGAGCAACACGACGCGAAAATCTTCGTAGCGCTCGTTACCCACCAGGCAAAGCGGCAGCCTGTCGCTCCCTGCCGGCCCGATCGCCGCGCGCAGCTGCCGACTTTTGCGGATCGCCCGCACGCGATCGATATCGCATTCCAGCGTTGGGCCGCCGTCAAAAATGTCCACATAGTTTTGATAGCGAAACCCTTCCGCCTCCAGCACCGCGCGCGCCGGTGCGGTTTGCGGATGGGTCTGCCCGATGGTGGCCTGCGCTTCGGCAGAGAGATAGTCGATATAAAGCGGATGCTTGGGCATCAGCTCGGCAATAAAGGTTTTTTTGCCGGTGCCGCTCAGGTAGTCGGCGGTGGTAAAAGAGATGGAAAAAAAGCGGCTGCCTACGCTCTCCCAGAAAGGCGAATGCCCGTTTTCATCGCTGACGCCGCGCATCTCCGCCACAACTTTTTGCATAAAGCGGTGGCGGAAGGCGGCCATAAACAGAAAGCGGGATTTCGAGAGCAGATAGCCGTTTTTACCGCTGCGGTAATCGGGATCGAGAAACAGCGTGCAGAGTTCGCTGCTGCCGGTGTGATCGTTACTGAGTGACAGCGTAGGCAGCACTTTGTAGACGTTCAGTTCGCGCGAGGCGTGCACCTGCGTGCCGACGCGAAAGTTATACCAGGGATCCTGCATACCAACCGCCACCTCGATGGCGCAAATCCCGATTACGCGGCGCGTCGCCAGCTCTTCCAGCACAAAGACATAGCCCTGATCGGCCTGCGGCAGCTGGCCGCGCCAGGTTTGTATTGAGCGCTCAATCCTTGCGCTCAGCGTGGCGCTGTCGGCAGGCAGCGACGTCAGCCCGCCGCCGGTTTTACCGGCCAGCGTCATTAACTGCGCCAGGTCGTCGTGCTCTACGGGACGGATGACCATCATAATAACGCTCCTCGCGCGCGGCAGGTAAATTAAAGGTTTCAATAATGTTAATTTGGTGTACCACACTGTATGTTGCAGACTTTATGCCAGCCAGTACAAAAATGAATAAAAAAAGTGATAAAAAGAAAAATCAAAGAGATAGGATATGCCGCTATTCACTTTAATTGCATATAAAGTGAATAATGCTCAGACGGTGCGGGCTGGCGAGACGGTAAAACAGCACGGTTATGCAACTGAACCAGTAAATAATGTTTTTGTGATCGCGAACGTCAATTATCAATCGCCCGGCACAAAGCGCGCACCTTGGGCGTGCAGTACGCACCAGAAAACAGCGCGGCTGAATGCCTGCGTCAGGTAACAGAAAATAGCGCGGCTGGACGCCTGCGTCAGGTAACAGAAAATAGCGTGGGCCTGGTGCCTGTAGCAAACATGCAGCACGCATCAGAAAACAGCGTGGGTCAGGTGCCTATGTCAGGCGATAGTACCGATCGGGAACCGGCGCTTCGGGGAGTTCGCGCTGGTTGTTCATCTCCAGCAGATTGATTTCTATATTAGTGCACATCGCATCCATCGGCAGATGGTTGTTGGCGTAGCCGAAAGGCATTTCCAGCTCCTCCGCCAGCGTATCCAGCGAAAGAAAGCTATAGGCGATAAAAACCGACACCAGCGGCGTCATATAGTGCAGATCCGGCACCAGCGCGAAAGGCAGCAGCGTACAGAACAGGTAAACGGTGCGGTGCAGCAGCAGGCCATAGGCGAACGGCACCGGCACGCTGGCCAGCCGCTCGCAGCCGCCCAGCACCAGCGAAAGCTGATGAATGCTGTTATCCAGCTGCGCGTAAACGATATCCGAGATCGCTCCGCTGCGGCGCTGGTCGGCCAGCCACTGGGATATTTTCAGTTCAATCGCATTGGTACGCGCGCGTCGCCGCAGGATGTCTTCGGCTTCGTCGCCCAGAAAACGGTTGAGATCCTCCCGCGCATCGGTGCGCCTGAGCTGGTGCTTGAGGCTATAGCAAAAGGCCATCAGCAAAGCGGCGATACGCGGCGCATCGGCCGGCGAGATCGCCAGCACCTGGCGCTGAATATCGCGGCAGGTAATCAGCAGGCTGCCCCAGAGCTGCCGCGCCTCGGAAAAGCGCGCATAGCAGACGCTGTTGCGAAAACCCAGGAAGATAGCGATGGAGACGCCGAGCAGGCTGAAAGGCGCCAGCGTCAGCTTTACGCCCAGGGTTTCGTACCAGTCCAGGCAGAAAATGGCGATAATCGACATCAGCAGGTTCAGGCCAAGCCGGAACAGGATGCCGGGCAGCACGGAGCCGTGCCAGGAAAAAAGGCGAACAAACCAGTGGCGATGAGGACGGACGATCATAATAAGCAGCCGTAATTTTTTTAGAAAGAGTGGCAAATTCCGGCCGCTCTGCCCAGCTATTTCTGTGATAACTGTCACATCAGGTGCTGGTCAGGGTGCCATCAAATTGAACGAGTCCGCGCCGGAAGACTGTAAGGTTACCGGCGGCGTCAGCTTCAGGGTGATCCAGTTCGAGGTCACCCGCTGCTGCCTGCTGTCCTCGACGGTCACCGACAGATGGTATTCGTTGGTCGCTTCCGGCGAGCTGTCCCAGGCCGGAACAATGATGCTCCAGCCGTCCGGGCTGACGTTGTTGGCAGGCGGCGTCAGGCTCAGCGCCTGGGTGTCGCCCTGCCAGCTAATCGCCTTCAGCGGATTCGCCTGGCGAATCTGTAGCTTCAGGGGCAGCGTTTCGCCCGGCTGCACCTGCCACGGCGGCGTTGCCAGAAACACCGACAGCGTTTTCCGCTGGCGGAACTCCATCACCGGCAGATTACTGCGCGTTACCGCGTCGTAGCGGCTGCCGCTGAGCGAACGCGCGGCGGCCACGTTATCCGCCGACAGCTGCTTGCTCAGCGCCACACCGATCTGATAGTTCATTTTTAGCCCGAGCTGATCCTGCGTTTCGCCGCTGTCCGCCGTCTTATGCGAGGCGGTCAGCGTAAACAGCGGCACCGGCGTATAGCTAACGCCCACTTTAATTGCGGCAGGGTTGCTGCTCTGCGTGCCGCTGTTGAACAGATCGACATTGTCGCCCAGATAGCGTTCGTAGCTGAGCGAGACGCCGAGCTGCTGATAGAAAGGCAAATAGCCCTGCGTGGTGATGTCGTAGCCGCGCGCCATCCGCATCTCCTGCGTTGTCGAACGCTGCCGCCAGCCGGAAAGCGGCTGATAGTAGTTGGCGGAAAAGCGCAGATAGTGGCTCCAGGCCTCTGCGCCCAGCGATCCGCGCCGCTGGTTTTCGGTAAACAGCTCGTCGACAAAGGCGTTATAGCCCAGTCGCCAGCTACCGGTCAGCCAGCGCTGGCCAAGCCCCGCGTTGCCGACCAGCCCGTCATCCGTCTGCTCAACGCCCAGCTGGCTGAACGTCAGATACTGATAGTTATCCTGCCACGGCGTAAGCAGCTGCGCGGACGAGCCGTCGAAATTGCCGTTGCTGTCCACCAGCAGCGATAAGTTGGCCTGACCGTAGGGAGAAAGAAGCTGTTGCCCTTCGTTTTCAACGCGCTTTGCCGCCTCGTCGCGGAAATGATTAAAGGCCCAGGCGCCCGCCTCGCTGCTCAGCGATTTATCTTCATCGCTGTTCATACTGGCTTCGCCGATGCTTTTCATCGCCTGCGCGATACGCTTTTCTAGCGCCTGATCCGAACCGCTGCTGCTGCTACCGAGATCGGGCAGCTCACGGGCGAAGCGGGCAGGATCGGCAAAAGGCGCGTCGGCGACGCGGGTCTCCGTCATCAGCGCCTGAGCAAGCGGCGACAGGGCCAGCAGCCCGGCTGAAACCAGCGCTCTGGCGGGAATGGGAAAGGCAGTTATTTTTTTCATCACGTTATCAGCGGTCGTTAAGCCTTTTTCTGAATAAGAAACCTGGATGTAGATCACAAAAAACTAGCTTAACACTTTTATTTTGTCAGCGGCACCCGCCGTGCCTGCTGGCAGAGCGGCGAATTATCAACCAGACTTTGCGCTAACCTCTTAACCCGGAAACCTCTGATGAAAAAAAGTCTGCTCGCAGCGCTGCTGCTGACGGCCGCGTCCGCGTCTGCCGCCCCGGTTTTTACGCTCAGCTCCCCCGACTTTAACGATAACGCGCTGATGGCGAAAAAATTCGCCGGCGCCGCCAAAGGCAACGCCAGCTGTACGGGAGAAAACATTTCGCCGGCGCTGAGCTGGAATAACCCGCCTGAAGGCACCAAAAGCTTTGCGCTGGTGGTGACCGATCCTGTAGGCGCTAAGGGGCTGGGCGTCGATCATCTGGTGGCCTACAACATTCCTTTTCAGCGCACCAGCTTTGCCCAGGGCGAGCTGACCAGCGGCAAAGGCTATACGGGCGGGAAAAATTCGCCGGGCACTCTGCGCTATCACGGCCCGTGCCCGCCGGTCGGCAGCGGCGAGCATCATTATAACTTCACGCTGATCGCCACCGATTTACCGGCAAATGGACTGGAGCAGGGCTTAACGCGCGAGGCGCTGTTTGGCCGACTGAAGGGCCATACGCTGGGCGCCGCTGGCCTGATTGGACGTTTCGGCAACGGTTAACCGGGAGCGTTGAGCGCATACGCTCCGGTATGCTTTATCCCGTAAGGATTGCCATTACGAGCCAGGCACCCCGGCGCGGTTAGTATGATGCGCCAGGCGTGCCGGCATGGTCAGCCACCGTTGTGCCATGGCGACCAAAAGTGACAGCGTCACTTATAGCCTGCGGATCGGTAACCAGGCAGGAAGGATTTAGCCCGATGAGAGAGGAATAAAGGCACCGCTAATGCGCATTCGATTCGCCTGTTTGAAAAAGAGGAACAGGCAATATCCGGGCACTTTATTCCGCTAAACGGGCCAATATCGCCGGGCGGCTGTCAATAACATGTTACGCCCCCGTTCGCAATTGTTCCCATTCTCAAAAGCGTCATGTAGACTAAATACAAATTTATCTTTCTGTAAAACAGAATGATTTTCACGTGGCGGCCCTGCCGTCCGTGAAGAGTGGATTGTAGCCGTAACCACTGACGATATTCACGAGGATCAATGTGAAAATAAGCATCGCGTTAACTCTGCTGGCAGCGCTCGCCCTGTCGGCCTGTAAGGCTCCTGCTCCTGCCGTCACGGACGATACGCTGGTCACTTCCAGCGTCGACGGCGTGACCCTGACGCATCGTCATGCGATCCAGGCTCCTCAATCCTTTACGCCAGTCAATGAAACCTATCGGGCGCTGTACAACGCTTCCGTTATGAACCGTCCTGATTTCGGCGGCAGCCTGGTTCGCTACCTGGAAAACGGCAAGCCTTTCACCGTGCTGGGCGAGGTGGAAAACCACTGGCTGGCTATCGCCGAACCGGACCAACAGGAGCTGATCGGCTACGTACCTTTCAAAGCCGGCGTGAAAAGCGAACTTTATGACGCCACGCTGCGTAGCGATCGGCCACGCCCGCGCAAAACCAAAAAAGTGTGCGTTGACGTCGGCGGACAAAGCAAAGCCTGTCGCAATAACGACACGGCCACCTGGATCCTGGAATAGGCGCGGTCCGCAGGGATCGCCCACTCAGAGAAAGCAAAAGGCGCCTTGCCCGCCACCTGGATGAGAAAGTAAAGCCTGATGACCCCGGAACACCATGCTGACGCGCCTGCCACCGTCAGCCAGGAAAACCCGCTACTCGCCGCCGCCGCGCCTTTGCTGAACGCAATTGTGCAGATCCGCCTGGCGGCAACCCATGACGATCCCGCTGGCCTGCGCCAACAGCTGGTGGATGAGATCCGCCAGTTTGAGACGCGCTGTAAACAGGCTGGCCTGCCGTTCGATATGATTATCGGCGCCCGTTACTGCCTGTGCAGCGCGCTGGACGAGGCCGCGGCCCAGACGCCCTGGGGCACGCGCGGCGTCTGGTCGGGCAACGGCCTGCTGGTGACGTTTCATAATGAAAGCTGGGGCGGCGAAAAAGTGTTTCAGCTGCTGTCCCGCATCTCGCAGACGCCGGCGCAGCACCTGTGGCTGCTTGAAACCATCCACTATTGCCTGCTGCTGGGCTATGAAGGCCGCTACCGCGCGGTAGAGCAAGGCCGGTTGCAGCGCGACGCTATCCGCACCCGTCTGGCCCAGCTGATTACCGACACGCGCGGCGCGCTGCCGCCGCCGATGCAGCCGCAGCCGCAGCAACCCGTCGGGCAAAATACGCTGTGGCGTCCGCCGGTTCCGCTTTGGGCCAGCGTGGCGCTGGCCGCTTTTCTCGCCGGTCTGATCTACTCGGGGCTTAACTGGCGGCTGGGCAATGCCGCTGAACCGCTGCTGCGTGCCATTTGGGAAACGCCGCTGCCCAGTAACGAAATTGCCCGTAGCAGTTCGGCTCAGGCGCTGCTGGATCTGCGGCAACGGCTGGACGACCTGATTGCGGCACGGCAGCTCGACGTGGCCGACGGCACTAACGGCAGCAAGGTCATTATCGCCTCTGATAAGCTTTTCCGCCCAGCGGGCAGCGATCTGCTGCCTGAAGGCCGCGCGCTGATCACTCGCGTTTCGGCCGCCATGGACAATATCAAAGGCACCGTGCTGGTCAGCGTCTATACCGATAATCAGCCCGTGCGCTCTGCCCATTTCGCCTCTAACTATGAATATTCGCTTGCGCAGGCCCATACCGTCAGCGCGCTGATGCGTCAGCAGATGCTGGAGCCGAATCATCTTATCCGCAGCGAAGGCCGTGGCGACAGCAATCCGCTGCTGCCCAACGACAGCAGCGAAAACCGGGCGCGCAATCGTCGGGTAGAAATCGTGCTGTTACCGGCACCTGAAGTCCAATCCAGTCAGGCGGAGAAATACTGATGCCTTCCCTTCTCTTTTCTCTTTTTTCCAGCCGCTTGCTGTGGGGCTTTTTCGGCATTACGGCGCTTTGCGCGCTGATCTGGATGACCGGGCCGCTGCTGTCGCTGAACGATATTCACTGGCTGGAAAGCAGCATTAACCGCCAGATAGCCATTGGCCTGTGCTATTTTTTGTGGATCCTTTTCCAGCTGATCCCCCAGCTTTATCGCGCCTGGTTTAACAGCAAGCTGCTGAACAATCTGCAAAAATATAACCTTGACCACGCCGAGCAGGCGGCGGCGGAAGAGCTGCTCAGCGCGCTGTTCAGCGAGGCGGCGACTCTGCTGAAGAAAAAGCATTTTCCCGGCCGCAATCGTCATCGCGGCTGGCTGCAACGGTTTAGCGCGCAGTATCTCTATCAGCTGCCCTGGTACATCATCGTCGGCGCGCCGGGCGCGGGTAAGACCACGGCGCTGCTGAATTCCGGGCTGGAGTTCCCGCTGGGCGACACGCTGGGCAGAAGCGCGCTGCGCGGCGTAGGCGGCACCCGCCACTGCGACTGGTGGTTTACCGAAGAAGCCGTGCTGCTGGATACCGCCGGACGCTATACGCTACAGGAGAGTCAGCGCGCCAGAGACGCCAGCGAATGGCAAACCTTTATCTCGCTGCTGAAGCGCTACCGCGCCCGCCAGCCTATTAACGGCGTGATCATGACCATCAGCGTGGCCGATCTGCTTAGCGATTCGGCAGACGCGCGCTACGTGCAGGCAACCGCGCTGCGCAGCCGCATGAAAGAGCTGCACCAGCAGACCGGCATTCACTTTCCGGTGTATGTCATGGTGACCAAAACCGATCTGCTGAAAGGATTTATGAGCTACAACGGCTCTCTGGATAAAAGCCAGCGCGACGGGATCTGGGGCTTTACCTTCCCGTGGGAGCCCGATCGCCTCAGCGAACCGACCATTGGCGCCCAGTTTGACCGGCAGTTCCGCGAGCTGACGGCACGCCTTCAGGCCGATTTGGCCGGAAAGATGGCAAAAGAGAGCGATTTGACCCAGCGCGCGGACTGCTTTTTGTTTCCGCAGGAGTTTGCCTCGCTGCGGCCCCTGCTGGCGGAGTATCTGGAGATCGTCTTTGCGCCGGAAAAAGAGGGCCTGCCCTGGGCGCCGCGCGGCCTGTTTTTCACCAGCGGCACGCAGGAGGGTCTGCCTTTCGACCGCATTATGGGCGAGCTGACGCGCAAGCTACAGCTGCCGCAGGCCACCAGCCACTCTATCGCCAGTTGGGATACGGTGCACCGCAACGCGCCGATCCCGGCTAATAAAGGGCAAAGCTATTTTATCCATTCCCTGCTCAGGGATCTGATTTTCCAGGAGAGCGGCCTTGCCGGCAGCGATCGCACCTGGGAACACCGTAATCGGCTGCTGCACTGGGCCAGCTACGCCTCGCTGGCGCTGGCGCTGCTGATCGCTACGCTGTTCTGGACCACCAGTTATTATAAAAATCAGCGCTATCTGCAGCAGGTGGAGGCCCGCCTTGAGCCGGTTGATAAGCAGGCGCAGCGGCTGGTGAACAATAACACCGGCGATATCCTGGATCTGCTACCCTTCTTAAATAGCCTGGTTGCCCTGCCGCAAAGCGACAGCTTCTCGCTGGACGATCCGCCGTTGAGTATGCGGGCGGGGCTTTACCGTGGTGACCAGATCGGCACGGCCGCGCTGGGCTTTTATCAAAATGCGCTAAAGACGCTGTTGCTGCCGCGAGTGGCGCAGAATATTACCGAGGCGCTGCGTAATGATAAGGGCGACGACAGCGATTTCAGCCGCAACGCCCTGCGCGCTTACCAGATGCTTTATCAGCCGCGCAGCTACGATGGCGAGTTCTTACGCGGCTGGGTGATGCAGAATTTGCAGCGAACGCTACCCGCCAGCGTAACGACCCGGCAGCTTCAGCAGCTGGACTGGCATTTAAGCCAGCTGTTGGATCGCCAGATCCAGACCTCGCCGTTTGTCAGAGACAACGCGCTGATTATGCGCAAGCTGGCCGTGAGTATTGACAGCGCGGGCAAGCAGGACGCCGGCACCGCGGCAACCTCTGGTTCGTCGGTTCAGGCCACGAACCCTTAGCGGGAAAGGGGATAACCATGACGGAAAAAAGCGAGCTGGGTTGGTACGGCAAGCTGCCGGGCACCGGCGATTTTTTACAGCGTCGTCTGCCTGAACCCATCGTGGCCAGCTGGTCAAACTGGTTCCAGCTCGGCTTATCGCACTGGTATCAGCATGGCGAAGCCGTAGGCGAACTCTTTAGCCGCGCGCCCGTCTGGAATTTCGCCCTGCCCGCCACGCTTGGCGTACAGCGGGTACAGATTGGCTGCCTGTTACCTTCGCGCGATCGCGTTGGCCGCAGCTGGCCCCTGCTGGCGCTACAGAGCGTGCCGGTCAGCCACTGGCATCCGGCGCAGCTTGCCGTTTCCGGCGACTGGTTTCGGGCGCTGGGCGAAGCGCTTCATCACGCGGTTTCGCAAACCTGTACGCCGGCCCAGCTTGAGCAGGCGCTGTTGAGCCTGCCGCCGCTGTCGCTGCCCGATACCAGCCGCTCCGATATTATGGACGTGATCGGCTATCAGGATCTGCCCTGCACGCTGGCCTGGCATGAGGTAGCCAACCGTTTTGACCCTATGCGCTATACCAGTTACTGGTGGACTAACCAAAGCGACGGCTATCCGTTAGCCAGCCATAAACACAGCGGTAATCTTACCGCCCGGCTCTTTACACAACTTTTTGACCCGGCCGCCGTAGCGCAGCCGGGTCGTCATGGACTCTATCCACCGATGTTTGAATAGGGTGACCGAATGACCCAGGTTTCAGGAAAAGCGCATGCGATTTACCCTTGTTGAGAGCAAAACCGAGGCGCCCGTTAACGTTTGTGATTTTGCTCCGCCCGGCGGCACAATAGGCCGAAGCGTAGATAACGATTTGGTTTTGCCAGACAGCGAACGCGCGATTTCACGTCTTCAGGCCGTGGTGCACGTTGCCGGGAACGGCGAGTGCAGGCTGACCAATCATGGCAGCGTGATTGCGATTTTACATAACCATGTCCCGCTGGCGCGCGGTAAGCAGATCCTGCTGCAGCACGGCGATCTGCTGGGGATCGGTGACTATCAGATTGCGGTGAGCGATCCTACCCGCATTGAAGAAAAGCCCTTCAGCGACGTTGACCCGCTGACGCTGTTTACCGAGGATCGGGCGCTGCCGGAAGATCCCCTGGGGATCCTGAACGAACAGGTGCCGATTGTCGTCCCGGTGGAGCGCGAACCTTCGCCCGTGCGGCAGCAGCACCGTCCCGGCGATGCCCGCCTGGGTATCGATCCTGTCGCTCACGAGCCTGCCCAGGCCGAACGCGCCGCCGGCGCAAGCAACGAGCAGCGCCTGCTGGCCGCGCTGATGGAAGGGATGGGGCTGGAAAGCGGGCCGGGAAAACCGCCTTTTACCGAAGAACAGATGCGTACTACGGGCAGAATGCTGAGCCTGTTTTCGCAAGGCACCGTCGCCCTGCTCTCTTCCCGCTCGATCCTTAAGCGCGGCGTGAAGGCGGAAATGACCATGATCCTGAACGAGGCCAATAACCCGTTCAAGATCCTGCCGTCGGGCAAAACGGTGCTGATGCAGATCTATCAGAGCCAGATGCCGGGTTTTATGCCACCTGAGCAGGCGGTACGCGATGCGCTGGTCGATTTGCAGGCGCACCAGCTGGGCATGATTGCCGGGATCCGGGCGATTATCGCCGCCATGCTGCAATCGTTTAATCCGCAGCGGCTGGAGGATCATGCCCGCCGCGACGGCAATCTGCCGCGCATTGGCCTCAGCGCCATAAAAAAAGCCGCCCTGTGGGACTATTTTTTGCGTCACTATCAAAATACCTCTGGCGAAATTGAGGATGATTTTCATACCCTTTTTGGCGACGCTTTCCTACAGGCCTATGATATGGAAGTGAATCAGTACAAAGATTCGCAAATCAGACCGGAACAAGAATGAAAATAAATCATGCCTCCACGTCGCAAACGGGCGCGCGTGAGAGTAATCAGGATGAAACCGGCGCGCGCGTAGGCGAGCACTCAGCGTGTTTTCTGGTCTGCGACGGCGTTGCCGGCACGGCTGGCGGCGAACAGGCTGCCCGCATCGCCCGCGACGTATTGCTGACGCACGCTGACGATCGTCCTTTTACCGCCTGCGACAGCAAAGCATGGGTGGAGGATGCGGAAGAAGCGATCCGCCTGGCGCAGAGGAAAAATCTGAATTTTGAGCGGATGAGCACCACGCTGGCGGCCCTGTTTATCGACCGCGATCGGCAGCTGGCCTGGTGGGCGCACGCGGGCGACAGCCGGGTTTACCACTTTCGCCGCGGGTTTATCCATTCTGTGACGCGCGACCATAGCCTGGCCCAGCAGCTAAAGGATGCTGGTGTAGATAATACCGGCATTAACAGTAACTTACTTTATAATGCTCTTGGCGCAGAAGGGACACAGCCCGTCAGCTACAGTGAAGTGATGCCGCTGGAGGATGGCGACGTCTTTCTGGTCTGCACCGACGGCTTCTGGTGCAATTTGCAGCCCGGCGAGATGGAGCAGGCTTTGCGCATGGTCAGCTCGCCCCATGAATGGCTGGCACTGATGCATAAAGCGATCAATCGCAGCGAGAAAAAAGATAATTTAAGCGCGGTAGCTGTCTGGGTTGGCTCGCCGCAGGATACCACCCTGTTACAATCGATGGCGGATTCCGCTCGCTTTCTTCCGTCGCGTGATTAACCAAGGAACGCTATGAAATTCTGGTTGCCGGCTGTCACACTGTTGTTTGCAACTACCGCTCAGGCGGAAGACTACCGCGTGGTCTATTCTCCCAGCCTGGCGCTGGAAGTCTTTATCGATAACGTGGAAAGTAATGCGCCGAAGGACTGGTGTCAGGAGAATATCCCTCTGCGCATCGTCTCGGGCAAAAGCAAAGAGTCGAACGTGCTCAACACTTTTTTGCCGCGCGTAGGCAAGCTGCTGAATAACCAATGCGGCAAGCTGAGCGAGCTGCCGTGGCAGATGACCAACGAGGCGGGCTCGGTGCTCGCTTCCGGCACCGCCGCAAAAGTGCAAAACTGGCGGCCGATCGTTATTGCCGACGGCACCGCTGCGGCCACCGCCAGCAACGCGGAACCGCTGGATTTGTCGCAGCCTGCCAACAGCGCGCCGCTGCAGCATTTCGATCTGCCGGGCGGCTGCCACTTCCGCACCTGGTGGGACGAACGAGGCCAGTCGCTGTTTATTCCGGATGCCCGCCATCTTAGCTGCTCCACGGAAGGCTGGCTGGAAGGCAAAAGCGAACTGACGCTGGCCAGCAACGGCAAGACCCAGGCGATCCCCGTACAGTTTTATCAGGGCTTCCCTTTACGTAACCTGCACCCGTCGCCGGGCGAGCTGACTATCGTCGCCGCGAATAACCAGCGCCTGGTCGTGGCCAAAAAGAGCGCGCCGGACAGCTGGCTGCTGCTGACGTTTAATCCGCAGCTGCACGTCTGGTCTTTTGAAGGCGCGCTGCTGGTGAAAATGAGCAAAAGCCAGGCGAACGATGCCGCGCTGCTGAAAAATCGCGTTGAGGCGCTGCGCAAAACGTGGGGCGCGTTGACCAATCCGCAAGTGAAAATAAATGTGCTGCTGGTGAACGACCTGCATGCAGATCTGGCCGATCCGGCTATTGGCGCCTGGCGCACCGTTAACTGACTGCATTTTCCCGCAGGGTGAAAAGTCGCTAACGCTTAGAGAGTGTTTACTATGTCGGCAAACGATAAGAAAAACGTGCCCAATGCCCTTCCGGCCGGGCACCGTTTTAACGAATTTGAAATCAAAGAGGTTATCGGCGGCGGCGGCTTCGGCATTGTTTATCGCGCCTGGGATCATCTGCTGGAACGCACCATCGCTATTAAAGAGTATCTGCCGGTATCGCTGGTTTCGCGCGATGAGAACCTGACTATCGCGCTGCGCGGCGAACGCTATCAGAAACTGTTTACCGCCGGGCTGAACAGCTTTATCCAGGAAGCCCGCCTGCTGGCCCGGTTTAACCATCCCGGCCTGCTGCACGTGCTGCGCTTCTGGGAAGAAAACGGCACCGCCTATATGGGCACGCTGTACTACAGCGGCATGACGCTAAAGGAGTGGCAGCTGGGCAGCCCTGAAACGCTGACCGATGCCTGGATCCGCCAGCTGCTGCCGCCGCTGTTCGGCGCTATCGACACCATCCATCAGGCGGGCTATCTGCATCGCGATATCTCGCTGGACAATATTCAGATCCAGGATAACCAGCTGCCTGTGCTGCTGGACTTCGGCTCCGCCCGCAAGACCATCGGCAACCTTTCCGACCAGACGGAAATCATGCTTAAGCCAGGCTATGCGCCTATCGAGCAGTACAGCGAAGAGAGCGACAGCGATCAGGGGCCGTGGACGGATATTTATGCGCTGGGCGCGGTGCTGCATACGCTGGTGACCGGCAGTCCGCCGCCGGTCAGCGTGGTTCGCTGTATCGAGGATCGCTACCAGCCGCTGACCCAGCTGCGCCCTGAAGGATTTTCGCTGCCTTTGCTGAATGCGATTGACCGCGCGCTGGCGATGAAACCGCAGGATCGTCCGCAGACTGTCGATGAGTTTGCCGCGCTGATTGCGCTGCCGGTGAGTACGGTAGAAGAGCTGGTGACCAGCGTGACCAGGGTGCCTGAAGAGATCGTGACGCCAATCGTGACGCCGGAAGTGCAGCCGGAACCGCCAGCTATTACCGTGGCGCCCGCCTCGGCCAGTGCGGAGTATGCCTCGCTACGCCACCACAAACTGGCGAAACCGCTGATGATTGCCGCTGGCGTCGCGCTACTGGCGCTGATCGGGCTGCTCGTCGCGCTTAACCATGGCGATGACGCTTCCGCGCCGGAACAGTCTGCTGCGGCCGATAATGCCGGAGGCGCGACGCCATCGACCGCCGTCACGCCTGCGGACAAGCCGACCATCGCCACGGTCTATCTCAAGCTGACCAGCGGCGAAACGGTAATGCTGAACGGCAAACCTGTCGAGGCGAAGCCGAATACCAGCGGTTACGCCGCGCTTAATCTGTCTGCGGGACATTATACTATTGAGGTCCACGCTGCCGATTCTGCCGTGCATACTCAGCAGCTGGATATTGATAAACCGGGCACCTGGCTGATCAATCCCGGCTCCTGAGGACGCGGCTCAGCCGGCCAGGTCGTTGTGGTAGACCTGAAGATCGCGGACGCGCTGAACCAGATCGGTCAGGCAGTCATCATAAAGCCCGCGCCTTTTCAGCTCCTGCTCCAGCGAGAAAAGATATTGCGCGTTGGTGCCCAGCGGCCCGCTGGCCTGAGCAATCAGCGGCGCGATAGTCTGCGGGCAGGAGTCGGCCTCATACAGCGCGTGACGCGGATCCATAACAAAGGCCAGTGCCGTCACGCTGCGACCGTCGGCCAGCTTCAGCTCGCACCAGGTCGGCAGGTAGCAGCCGGTAACCATCTCGCGTTTCCACAGCAGCTCCAGCTCCTCGGCCAGCTTCGCTTCCGGCAGGCGGAAGGCCAGCCCGGTGGTGCTGCCGCCCTCTTTCAACGCCAGCATCCGCCCCGGCTGCTGGGCGGTGCCGCGTCCGGCGGTAAGCCGCAGGCAAAACGCGCGGTGCCAGCCGTTTAGCGTGCCTTCCGCTACCTCATCGGACTCGAATACCGGATTCCACATCAGCGAACCGTAGCCAAAAATCCACACCGGACTGTGATCGGGACGGCAGGCCAGGGTAGCCGCCAGCGAGGCCGCTCGCTGCTCGCAGCTCCACAGCAGCGATTCCTCAATGGCGCCAAAGGCCGTTTTACAATCTGCTTTGGCCAGGAAGTCTCTTGTTAACATTCGCCCTCTCCGCTACTGCCCGTTCCCTGCTGCATTTGTTGTGACATAAATGTGTCGTTACGCTTACCTGACCTTAAGTCATTTCAGGCGTGCCGATCAAGTTTGAAGCGCGTCACAAAAGAATAAATTTACCTTAGGTTTATCATCGGCGGCATAACGGGGAACTTCAGGGTGACGGCGGAGAAAAATCAGGGGTGACGGCGAGGACAGACGAGGCTGCCCGCGACGAGCAGCCCCACGGCATTCAATGCTTCTTATGCCACTTATCATCGTCGCCCTTTTCATACTGGTTTTTAACGGCTGCCCACGCCACCTTGTGCGCCACTTCTTCGCGCGACTCATCGCCCCGACGATCTTTCTTCTCTTTGTATTCATCCCAGGCGCTGTTAAACGCCTCCTGATAAATGTCCTGCGCGTGAGCGGGCAGCACGTTTTTGACGCTGTCAGGCAGGGATTCTCTTGAACGGTATGGCATTATCGATCTCCTTGTTATCAGACGTTTTAAGCCTGGAACAAAATCGCTGCGGATGCCACTTATCTCTTTTTAGTGAGGTCACATACTAACTATTCCGTAACAGTCGTTTATCTCGGTAAAATTGATAAATCTCCGCTTTAATCGTCATGATAAAAAGCAGAGAGAGATAAAAAACACTTTGTGAATCAAGATAATTACAGGTAGATGCAGATTTAGGCCCAGCCCGGATAATTATCAGGTTATTCAGGTAAAATCATGTAAAGTTTACCATCAGTTAACCTTACTGCCGTTACACTGCGGGCGGTTGTTATATAATCAATGCACACAGCAATGGTTGCGTCTGTTTCGCAGTTGGACGGTCAGAAAAGGAAATATTGCCTATGAGCGCGCAAGAAAGCGTCAGAACACGTCATAAAGAATCATCCCTGGTCCTGCCGCTCGCGGCCCTGGTTATCCTGTGGTTTTGGGGCGCCTCAGAATCTTTACCGGCCATCATCGGCATTAATTTGCTGGCGCTGGTGGCTATCCTTAGCAGCGCGTTCAGCGTGGTGCGACACGCGGACGTGCTTGCGCACCGCCTCGGCGAGCCTTACGGTTCGCTGATCCTCAGCCTCTCCGTAGTGATCCTGGAAGTCAGTCTGATTTCCGCGCTGATGGCGACGGGCGATGCGGCGCCGATGCTGATGCGCGATACGCTTTACTCTATCGTGATGATCGTAACCGGCGGGCTGGTGGGCTTCGCGCTGCTGCTGGGCGGGCGCAAGTTTGCCACCCAGTACGTTAATCTGGCGGGCGTAAAGCAGTATCTGATCGCTATTTTCCCGCTGGCCGTGCTGGTGCTGGTTTTCCCCAACGCGCTGCCGGAAGGCAATTTCAGCGCTGGCCAGGCGCTGCTGATTTCCGCCATTTCTGCCGCGATGTACGGCGTGTTTCTGCTGATCCAGACCAAAACGCACCAAAACCTGTTCGTTTATGAGCATGAGGACGAGGGCGACGACCCGCATCACGGCAAGCCGTCCGCCCATTCCAGCGTCTGGCATACCTGCTGGCTGCTGGTGCACCTGGTAGCCGTGATTGCCGTCACCAAAATGGATTCCAATACGCTGGGCGCTCTGCTGACCGAACTGAACGCGCCTGAGCAGTTCACCGGTTTCCTGGTGGCGCTGCTGATCCTCTCGCCGGAAGGCCTGGGCGCTATTAAAGCCGTGCTGGCGAATCAGGTGCAGCGTGCGATGAACCTCTTTTTCGGCTCGGTGCTGGCCACCATCTCGCTGACCGTGCCTACGGTAACCATTATCGCCACGCTCACCGGCCAGGAACTGATTTTCGGCCTGGAGCCGCCGCACATGGTGATTATGCTGGCCTCGCTGCTGCTGTGTCAGATCTCTTTTTCGACCGGCAGAACCAACGTGCTGAACGGCGCGGCGCATCTGGCGCTGTTTATCGGCTATCTGATGACGGTGATGCTGTAGGCGTTACGGCGCAAGATATCGCGGCCTGAGGGAAAGGCGGATAACGACTCTGCGGTTAAGGTATGAGATACGGCGTGACTCGCAGATCTGCGGTGACAGGATGTGAGGCGAATTGATTAACAGGTTAGCTGTTCAGGCCGGCGCCCTCGGGGCAGCCGGCCTGATTTTTATCAGCTGCTGGTATCCAGCGCCGGGAAGTTTTTCACCAGATCGTCAATCGCTTTAATCTGCATCAGGAAAGGCTCCAGCTTGTCCAGCGGCAGCGCGGACGGGCCGTCGCATTTCGCATTGGCCGGATCCGGATGCGCTTCGATAAACAGCCCCGCCAGGCCGACAGCCATACCGGCACGCGCCAGCTCGGTAACCTGACCACGGCGACCGCTGGAAGCGGCACCAAACGGGTCGCGGCACTGCAGCGCGTGCGTCACGTCGAAAATGACCGGGCTACCGTTGGAAACCTGCTTCATAACGTTAAAGCCCAGCATGTCCACCACCAGGTTATCGTAGCCGAAGTTCGCGCCGCGATCGCACAGGATAACCTTCTCGTTGCCGCCTTCCGCGAACTTCTCAACGATGTTGCCCATCTGACCAGGGCTGACGAACTGCGGCTTCTTGACGTTGATGACCGCGCCGGTTTTCGCCATCGCTTCCACCAGATCGGTCTGACGCGCCAGGAAAGCAGGCAGCTGGATCACGTCAACCACGTCGGCCACCGGCTGCGCCTGGCTGGCTTCGTGCACGTCGGTGATAATTTTCACGCCGAAGGTCTGCTTCAGCTCCTGAAAAATCTTCATGCCCTCTTCCAGACCCGGCCCGCGATAGGAGCGAATCGAAGAACGGTTAGCCTTGTCGAACGAGGCCTTAAACACGTAAGGGATGCCCAGCTTCTGGGTCACGGTGACGTAGTGCTCACAGATACGCATAGCGAGATCGCGCGATTCCAGTACGTTCATACCGCCAAACAGCACGAACGGCAGATCGTTTGCAACCTTAACATCACCAATGCTAACGACTTTTTGTTTCATCTCTTCGCCTTATTCTTTGTTTAACAGATTAGTGCAGCGTGATCTGTTTCTGTTCAATCGAATGGATCTGTAATTTAATCATTTCGCTGACCGGATCTTCCGGGCACTGTTCAACAAAATAGGTCAGATCGCTTACCGCCACATGCTCGCAGTCCAGCTGCGCGAAAATCAGCCCGCGATCGCGGATTTCATAAGGATCGTCCGGGTCCATATTGACCAGCACCTGGCTGACCTGCAGCGCCAGCTCCATCTGCTTTTCTTCCATCAGCGCGGCTTTCAGCGTATCCAGCATCTTGTTCAGCACCAGCTGCGGCTCGGCCTCCTGTAGATCGTCGTCGTACAGTTCAGCGACCGGGCCGATATTGCCCTTCAGCCACACTTCCAGCGTATGCTCATCCAGCGTTTCGCCGTTAAAGGGATTGATCAGCCACATCTCTTCGTCAATCCAGTCGGCCCGCAGAATCAGCTGCGTGGGAAAAATCACCGGCATCAGCGGCAGCGAGAGTTCGTGAGCGATATGCAAAAAGATCACGCCCAGCGAGACGGCGGTGCCCTGACGGGTTTTCAGCACGTTATCCAGCCACAGCGTGTCGGACAGGCGGTAAACGCCGCTCGCGCCGCCGAAGCCCCAACGCTGCCAGAACAGCTCAATCAGTTTCTCCAGCTGCAAATCCTGCTCCAGCTGTAATGGAATGGTGGCGCGCGCCTCTTTAACCAGCTCCGCCAGCTGCTTCTTCACGTCTTCAGCAGGAAACTCAGGACGGATGGCCAGCGTGGCCGCAATTACCGCCTCGCACAGCGGGGTCGCTGTGTCTTCTTCAGTTGCTATCGACGTCATACATTCCCCAACAATGGCATTTTTGTGGTGGCCAGATGGTAAATCATTACCAGCATCGCGGCCGCCACGATAAAAGCTATCCAGCGCGTTTTTTGCGCGCGTGGTTTGCGCCCAAGGGCAATAAAGCCAAGCGCGATATAGATAATAACGCCAAACAGCTTTTCAGTCAGCCATGCGCCCTGAGGCGTAAAGGGATAAAAGTGCGTTATCGCCACCAGCATCGCGCCCGAAAGCAGCAGCAGCGTGTCGTTAAGATGGGGCACGATGCGTACCCAGCGCTTTTGCAGCATCCCTGAGCCGGTCTGAAGCCAAAAGAAACGCAGCAGAAACAGCGTGGCGGTAAGGATTACCGTCAGCAGATGCAAATTTTTTACAGCACTGTACCAGTCAGCCATTTATTTTCCCTCGTTCAGGGTTTTTGCGCATAAGTCACGCGGTCATTGCCACCATAATCCCGGGCGGTGGCGACGTTAACAAAACCGGCCGCCCGCAGGATCGCCTGCACGGCCTGCGCCTGTTGCCAGCCATGCTCTAACAGCAGCCAGCCGCCGGGCAGCAGCGCCTCTCCCGCCTGAGCGGCGATAATCCGGATATCAGCCAGGCCGCCATCCGCCGCCACCAGCGCGCTTTGCGGCTCAAAACGCACGTCGCCCTGCCGCAGATGTTCGTCGGCTTCATCAATATAGGGAGGATTGCTGACGATAACGGCAAAACGTTGGCCCGCCAGCGCGCTGAACCAGTTGCTGAGGCGAAAAGCGGCGTTATGGATGCCAAGACGTTGCGCGTTGCGCTGCGCCAGCTCAACGGCGCCCTGGATGCGATCGACGCCGGTGACGCGACAGTCGGGCCGTTCACTGGCGATAGCCAGCGCGACCGCGCCGGTACCGGTGCCCAGATCCAGTACCGCCGCCGGTTCGGCAGGAAGATGTGCCAGCGCCTGCTCCACCAGCAGCTCGGTGTCCGGCCGGGGGATAAGCGTATCGGGGGAAACGCTGAGCGGCAGCGACCAGAATTCACGCTCGCCGATCAGGTAAGCAATTGGCTCGCCGTTAACGCGGCGAGCCAGCAGCGCAGCCAGACGATCCTGCTCGCTTTGGGTCAGCGCCGTCTCGTCAAAGGCGATTAGCCAGCTGCGGGAGCGGCCGGTGACAAAGCCCAGCAGGATCTCCGCATCTCTTTTCGAGCTTTCACTGCCCGCCAGTTCGGTAATGGCTCCTTTCAGCCACTGGCGAATCTCCATTACTCCTGCTCGGACAGGGCGGCCAGCTGGTCTGCCTGATACTCCTGCACTACAGGCTCAATCAGCATATCCAACTTGCCCTGCATCGCTTCGTCCAGACGGTAGATGGTCAGGTTAATGCGGTGATCGGTAATACGACCCTGCGGATAGTTATAGGTGCGGTTGCGGTCGGAGCGATCGCCGCTGCCCAGCAGGTTGCGGCGCGTTGAGGCTTCTTCCTGCTGACGACGGGCGCTTTCGGCCGCGCGGATGCGGGAACCCAGCACCGCCAGCGCCTTGGCTTTGTTTTTGTGCTGCGAACGCTCGTCCTGACACTCCACCACGATGCCGGTCGGCAAGTGGGTAATACGGATAGCGGAGTCGGTGGTGTTAACGTGCTGGCCACCCGCGCCCGATGAGCGAAAGGTATCGATTTTCAGATCGCTCGGGTTGATATCCGGCAGCTCGGCTTCCGGCACTTCTGGCAGCACCGCAACGGTACAGGCGGAAGTGTGGATACGGCCCTGCGATTCCGTTTCCGGCACGCGCTGCACGCGATGGCCGCCGGACTCGAACTTCAGGCGGCCGTAGGCGCCTTCGCCGACGATTTTGGCGATCACTTCTTTATAACCGCCGTGCTCGCCCTCGTTGGCGCTCATCACTTCCACTTTCCAGCGGCGCGATTCCGCATAGCGGCTGTACATGCGGAAGAGATCGCCAGCGAAAATGGCCGCTTCGTCGCCGCCGGTGCCGGCACGCACTTCCAGATAGCAGTTGCGCTCGTCGTCCGGATCTTTCGGCAGCAGCAGCACCTGTAGCTCCTGCTCCAGCTGCTCGCTGGCCTCACGCGCCTCTTTCAGCTCTTCCTGCGCCATATCGCGCATTTCCGCATCGTTAAGCATCTCTTCGGCGGCGGCGATATCTTCCTGATTCTGCTGCCAACGACGGAAACACTGGCTGACATCGGTCAACTGCGCATACTCGCGCGACAGCGCGCGAAATCGCTCCTGATCGGCAATCACGCCAGCATCGCCCAGCATCGCCTCGACTTCCTCGTGGCGTTCCTGCAAGGCTTCCAGTTTGGCAACAATAGAAGGCTTCATGAATATTCCCTGTATATAAAGAGGTAAAAACGCTACAGCCCCAGGCCGTCGCGTAAAATCTGCAGGCGTTCGTCATCGCCGTCGCGGGCGGCCTGCTGAAGGGATTTGGTTGGGGCGTGGATCAATTTGTTGGTGAGCTTATGGGCCAGCTCACGCAGCACGGCCTGCGCATCCGCGCCCTGAGCCAGCGCCGCCAGGGCGCGCTCTTCCAGCTCGGCGCGCACCTGCTCGGCCTGCGAACGATACTCGCGGATGGTCTGGCTGGCGCTCTGCGCGCGCAGCCACGACATAAACTCGTCGCTTTCCTGCACGACGATAGTTTCCGCCTGCACGGCGGCCGCTTTACGCTGCGCCATGTTGCTTTCGATAATCGCCTGGAGATCGTCCACGCTGTAGAGATAGGCGTTAGGCAGCTTGCCCACTTCCGGCTCGACGTCGCGCGGCACGGCGATATCCACCAGCAGCATCGGCTGATTGCGGCGCTGTTTCAGCGCGCGCTCCACCATTCCTTTACCGATAATCGGCAGCGGGCTGGCGGTAGAACTGATGATAATGTCGGCTTCTGCCAGACGCGAGTCGATCTCCGCCAGGCTGATGACTTCGGCATCAACCTCGTCGGCCAGCTTCTGGGCGCGTTCACGGGTGCGGTTAGCGATAATCAGCTTCTGCACTTTATGCTCGCGCAGATGGCGCGCGGCCAGCTCGATGGTTTCGCCCGCGCCGACCAGCAGCACGTTGACGGTGGACAGCGACTCAAAGATCTGCCGCGCCAGCGTACAGGCGGCAAAGGCCACGGAAACGGCGCTGGCGCCGATATCGGTTTCCGTGCGCACGCGCTTGGCGACAGAGAAGGATTTCTGGAACATTCTCTCCAGCTCGCTGGAGATAGTGTGGCCGCGATGCGAATCGGCGTAGGCTTTTTTCACCTGGCCCAGGATCTGCGGCTCGCCGAGCACCAGCGAATCCAGCCCGCTGGCGACGCGCATCAGGTGGCTGACGGCCTCGTTATCGTGGTGCCAGTACAGGCTTTTACGCACTTCATCAGCGCTGAGCTGATGATAGTCGCACAGCCATTTCACCAGCTGTTCCTGCAGGTTTTCCTGTTGTTCAACGCTAAGGTATAACTCGGTCCTGTTACAGGTAGACAGCACGACGCCGCCCTGTACCAGCGGCTGAGCAAGCAGGCTGTCGAGAGCCTGATCCAGCGTATCCGGCGAGAACGTCACGCGTTCGCGCAGAGCCACAGGAGCCGTTTTATGATTTATTCCGAGTGCCAGCAACGTCATGAGTCAGGTCTGGGAGATCCCACTGTTGATAGGGTTTTGTGAGGCGCATTCTACAAGATGCGCGAGATCAAGAAAAGCCACATTCGCCGTTCGCTGCGATTGATATAGCTATTCAGCACGAAACAGGACAAATTGAGTATTGACGCGGCCCCTGGCGGTCGATAGTTTGAACGGTTACTTTGCGCGTCAGCGCCTGAACGGAGTCTGAGGAGTCCCCATGTTTATGTCGAATCGCCGCCTGCTGCGGCTTCTTCCGCTTGCCAGCGTGCTGCTGGCTGCCTGTAGCGTTAATAAACCCCAGGGGCCAGGACAAAGCGTCACCTCGCCACAGTGGCAGCAGCATCAGCAGGCTGTCGAAAAAATCACCCAGTATCAGACGCGCGGCGCTTTTGCCTATCTGTCCGACAAGCAAAAGGTCTACGCCCGTTTCAACTGGCAGCAAACCGCGCCGGATCGCTATCGTCTGCTGCTGACCAACCCGCTGGGCAGCACCGAACTCCAGCTGGACGCACAGGGCAGCGTGGTACAGCTGGTCGACAATAAAGGCAAGCGCTATACCAGCAACGACGCCGAGAAGATGATTTCGCAGCTGACCGGTATGGATATTCCGCTCAACAGCCTGCGTCAGTGGATGATGGGCCTGCCGGGCGACTCAACCGACTATACGCTGGACGATAAATATCGCCTGCGTGAAGTCAACTACAGCCGTAACGGCCAGCAGTGGACGGTGACCTATCAGGCCTATGACAACAAGCAGCAGCCTGCCCTGCCGGCCAATATGGAGCTGCGCGAAGGCGATCAGCGCATCAAGCTGAAAATGGATGGCTGGACGGTAAAATGACGGCAGTCGCTAAGTCGGCGGTCGCTAAGTGGCCCGCGCCCGCTAAACTTAATTTATTCCTCTACATTACCGGCCGTCGTCCTGACGGCTATCATGAGCTGCAAACGCTGTTCCAGTTTCTGGATTATGGCGATACGTTAAGCATCCAGCCGGACAGCAGCGGCCAGATTACGCTGCTGACGCCGGTCGACGGCGTGCCGGACGAAGAGAACCTGATCGTTCGCGCGGCCAGGCTGTTGCAGACGCGCGCCAGGCAGCAGGGCGTCCTGCCGGAAAACGCAGGCGCATCGATCGCTATAGAAAAACGGCTGCCGATGGGCGGCGGACTGGGCGGCGGCTCTTCGGACGCCGCTACCGTGCTGGTGGCGCTGAATCACTACTGGCGAACCGGCTTCAGTTTTGCCGAGCTGGCGGCGCTGGGCCTGCGGCTGGGCGCGGACGTGCCGGTCTTTGTGCATGGCTTTGCCGCCTTTGCTGAAGGCGTTGGCGAAACGCTGACGCCGGTTAACCCGGCAGAAAAATGGTATCTGGTGATCCACCCTGGCGTTCACATCTCGACGCCGGTGGTGTTTAACGATCCTGAACTGATCCGCAACACGCCGGTAAGGGAAATCAGCCAGTTATTAGCGGATAATTACCGCAATGATTGTGAGCCAGTAGTAAGAAAACGTTTTCGCGAGGTTGAACAGCTTGTTTCCTGGCTGCTAGAATACGCGCCGTCGCGCCTGACCGGAACCGGCGCTTGCGTGTTCGCTGAATTTGACACCGAGCCCGCTGCCCGTCAGGTGGCTGAGCTTGCTTTGAAAAAGTGGCAGGGCTTTGTTGCGCGAGGCGTTAACGTCTCGCCGCTGCACCGCTACCTTTCCGAGCAATAAGAGCCGCGGCGACCGCTTCACCCTGTTCCTGAAGCGGCGCGGCGCTCGATTACACCCGTATGGACCCGTCAGCGGTATACCGCCCAGTGCCGCTGACGCAGATGTTCATTCTCTGGACGCAAAGCCTGAGGTTCTTCTCGTGCCTGATATGAAGCTTTTTGCTGGTAACGCCACCCCGGAACTAGCACAACGTATTGCCAACCGCCTTTACACTAGCCTGGGCGACGCCGCCGTCGGTCGTTTCAGTGATGGTGAAGTGAGCGTACAAATCAATGAAAATGTACGCGGTGGTGATATTTTCATCATCCAGTCCACCTGTGCACCTACCAACGATAACCTGATGGAACTGGTTGTTATGGTGGATGCCCTGCGCCGCGCTTCCGCTGGTCGTATTACCGCTGTTATCCCCTATTTTGGCTATGCCCGTCAGGACCGTCGCGTGCGTTCTGCTCGTGTGCCTATCACGGCTAAAGTAGTCGCGGATTTCCTTTCCAGCGTCGGCGTTGACCGCGTTCTGACTGTGGATCTGCATGCTGAACAGATTCAGGGCTTCTTTGACGTCCCGGTTGATAACGTTTTCGGCAGCCCAATCCTGCTGGAAGACATGCTGCAAATCGGTCTGGAAAACCCTATTGTGGTTTCGCCGGACATCGGCGGCGTGGTGCGCGCCCGCGCAATCGCCAAGCTGCTGAACGATACCGATATGGCTATCATCGATAAGCGTCGTCCGCGCGCCAACGTTTCGCAGGTGATGCACATCATCGGTGACGTGGCAGGCCGCGACTGCGTGCTGGTTGATGACATGATTGATACCGGCGGCACGCTGTGTAAAGCCGCCGAGGCGCTGAAGGAGCGTGGCGCGAAGCGTGTCTTCGCTTACGCCACTCACCCTATTTTCTCCGGCAATGCCGTTGAAAACCTGCGTCATTCCGTAATTGACGAAGTGGTGGTTTGCGACACCATTCCGCTGCCGGAAGAGATCAAAGCCCTGCCGAACGTGCGTACGCTAACGCTCTCCGGCATGCTGGCGGAGGCTATTCGCCGTATCAGCAACGAAGAGTCTATCTCTGCGATGTTTGAGCACTAATCGGATAGCTGCGGCTAAACGAAAAGCGGGACAGATTATCTGTCCCGCTTTTTTTATGGCGTAGCCGGCTATCAGTGATGGCCGTGTCCCGAAGCGCGACGGCAGCGCTTGTCGCCATAGTGGCGCACCCAGTAGTAATGATCGGTGATTTTTTCGCGGCCGCTAAGGCGGGCGCCGACTAACCACATCAGCGCGCCGATAAAGATGGCGAAAATAGAGCCGTTAACCAGCATTTGCGGCAGCTGTAGCTGCGGCAGTTGATTCAGTACGGCATAGCCTATGCCGGTTACCATGACGGCCAGGCCGATCACCATCAGGGCGTTGCCGGTTAAATTAGCGTGTCTGCGTTTCATTTGTCACCTCCAGATGCCAGTGCATTCCTGTGCGGTTAGTGCCATAAGTTTATGCAATGGCTGGCGGATGCGTTGCGGGCCAGATCACATTTGTTGCTAAAAGTTTGACAAAACTTTACGCGCACTTCGCTGATTTTTCTATAGAAAACGCATTATCACCCTGATCAACTATTGTGATATAGCGCGCACTTTTGAGTTCTGTCGCCGCTCTTAGTACACTAGCGCCCTTCCCTGATGCAGCCTTTTAGGAAAACAGACAAGTGAGCAGCATTAAACTGATTGTCGGCCTTGCCAATCCCGGTGCGGAATATGCCGCCACGCGCCATAACGCGGGCGCCTGGTATGTGGATTTACTGGCTCAACGACACAATCAGTCGTTAAAAGAAGAGAGTAAGTTTTACGGCTACACGGCCCGGCTCAATATCGGTGGCGAAGACGTCAGGCTGCTGGTGCCGACGACCTTTATGAACCTGAGCGGCAAGGCCGTTGCGGCAATGGCCACCTTCTACCGTATCGCGCCGGAAGAGATCCTGGTAGCGCATGACGAGCTGGATTTGCCGCCGGGCGTGGCAAAATTCAAACAGGGCGGCGGCCACGGCGGCCATAACGGCCTGAAAGATATTATCAGCAGGCTGGGCAATAACCTGAACTTCCACCGTCTGCGCATCGGTATCGGCCATCCGGGCGATCGCAACAAGGTCGTGGGTTTTGTCTTGGGCAAGCCGCAGGCGGCGGAACAGACGCTGATCGACAACGCCATTGACGAAGCGGCGCGCTGCACCGAGGTGTGGCTGAAGGAAGACAGGCTAAAGGCGATGAACCGGCTGCACAGTTTTAAAGGTTAAGCCAATGAAGGCTGGCTGAGATAGCTATTATACTACTCAGCCAGGCTAATCCTAAGCAGTGATATGCTTTGTTTGATAACAATAAATACCTCACCGAAAATGACGACTCCTCCGTTAAGCAACATGACTAATAACAATCCTCAATGTTAAAAAACGACGATTAAGTTAACACCCCCCATTATCAAAAAAAAACAATAACAATATTTATCCATATAATTAAATATTTAAACCTTAAAATTAAATCCATTCAAAATTTACCTCAAAATAAAAAACCATTGATTCATGTCAATTATTAAAAAACCATTAAGTATAATTTGAACTGTGATTCTTATGTACATAGCCGCAGATAAATAATTTAAGGATTAAATTATGGCAAAAGACTTAGGTGGATACGGAGATACCGCTGGTCAATCCGTTGGAGGAACTGGCGCAAATCTTAATGAACGGCCTGACCATTCTACTCCAGGCGGCGGATTTCAAGGCCATGCTGGCGATCGTGATGGCAGGCACAGTAACACAGGTGCGATAAATCCGAATATGAAATATCTTCAGCCTGGAGAAAACTATGCGACTCCCTGGGGGAATGTCACCATCAACCAGGATGGGCATCCTGAGATGAATGCAGATTTGACCAGCAACCTCAAACTCCTGACCCGCTGGAAATTAAAATTAGAACATATACGCAAGAAAAGATATTTAATATTGACATGGCCATTTTTTTGTTGGATTTTTTAAAAGGCAAGATCATTGCGGTTCCCAATACTGTAAGAATTGGATAATGGGAAATTTATTGATACTGGTATATGTAATAAAACTTGCGTAAATCATTGGTACTAAGTTAACAGGAAAGGAACCACCTCTTAGTGTTATATATTTTGTATTTATATCAATGATTTATATGGAATATATTATAAGGATATATCATGAAAGAATTAGAATACAATAACGGCACCCCACCATCGCCGGGCTTGATATGGTCTGGCAGTTCCTGGGCTTATCCGACAACTGGATATATCACCGGGAATGGTTCTGATACAACTATGGTGGTTTGGCCGCAGAAAAAAGACGACCATGTAAATTGGGAGTCATTTTCCCCTCAAGGGGTTAATGGTTTTCAAGGATTGGATACTATCTGGCAACAAGTTGCAGATCCAGTTAGGCCAGCAATAATTACAGCAATTAATAAAGCTTCCCAATGCTTTAATGTTCCACAGCCTCAGAACTATATGCTTTCCAGTTTTAAAAAAATAACTCCTCCTCGGGATTACCCATCAACAGATAATACAATTGACCCAATCATCACTATAATTCCTGCAAAATTTTTGAGTGATACACCTTTAACATTTCAGTCCGGGGTTCCTGACTCTGTGACACTTCATTCCCGTGTAACCGATGATGTTTATAATGGTTCCCAACATTTAGCAATTGTAACCGATAAACAGAGGTCATTTAAAGTACCGGTGCGTCAGGCCATACCTCGCGGTGCTGATAAAATTTATAAAATGGGTCTTCTACCTGGCCCATGTGGGTTTGTTGATATGAATCTTAATTTAGATGGTAATGAAGAGGCTGTGCAGAAAGCGCGTAATGCGTCAGGTGATGAATCAGGTGAGTTACGTCCTGTAGGAGCAACTGTCGGTGCCGCTACTCATGACTACGTTGCAGTTTTTCCTGACGGTCATGAGCCACTCTATATAGCTTTTACTATTGCCATGCCCTCTGCCCCTTTGCAGGATCGTCTGGAACAGCAAGCAGCGGCTGATGCTGCAAATAGAGCCAGAGCAGAAGCTGAAGCAAGGGCCAGGGCGGAAGCTGAGGCAAGAGCCAGGGCGGAAGCTGAGGCAAGGGCCAGGGCGGAAGCTGAGGCAAGGGCCAGGGCGGAAGCTGAAGCGAGAGCCAGAGCAGAAGCTGAAGCTGAAGCTGAAGCAAGAGAAAGATCGGAAGCTGAGGAAAAATACAGGCCGCACGCTGACCCACGCGATTCAGTAGAAGCCTCATTCAGAGTCATACAGCGTAGTTCGGATATAATGAAAGCTCAACAGGATGCATTAAATGCCTATTTTATAGAGCTTTATAAAAGCCAGGCCAATGAACAAGTCCGTAATAAATCATTAAAGTCAGTTGGGCTTGAACCTCAATATGACAGGCCATATCGTGCTCAGTATTATATTGATAAAGTCCTGAGCGCTGCCAACACGCTGGCTATTAGCCGTGCGGCCTATGGCGGTATGCAGCTGGCCGGAGAAGGTCTGGGCACTTTAATTACCGATGCGGCAACTACAGCTGCCGTAAAAAAATCCATTCAGGCGGGCGTCAGCCTGCTTACAACAGGCAGCGTCCCGGGCGTGTTGGTTGCTGGTTTCTGGCCGAAAGAAGCAGGCAAAGGCAGCGACAGAGTTGGACTTGATGTCGCCGCGCTTTTTTCTGTGCAGGCGCAATTGCTGACGGAACAAGGTGCTATCCAGCCAGGAATGGAAACGGCGGATATGTCGGTACGCGGCGTATTGTCAGAAGAAGACGGTCATCTGACGTTAAAACTTATCAAAACCGGCATAAACGGTATTTCTCCTGCCGTACCAATACTAAAAGCGGAACGCGACCCGGATTCCAGCCTGGATTACATTACGGTTCCGCCAACAGCAAGCCGCCCGTCTCGTACTGTTGTGGTAAACCCGTACCTTAAAGAATCTGTAGAAGCGTCACAGTTGGTGCACGAACCCATATTAATGCCGGGCGGCGATCCGATTAATCCCGCTGATTATGCCGTACCGCCTTATTATATGCCCATCCCGGCTACGCCGCCGCATACCGGGACAGAGATAAAAGCAGTCACACCAGTCACGACAACCACTACGCCTGCCGAGGAAGAGCTAAATGATTTCATCTACTGGCAGCTGGATGAAAAGGCTACTGGCGTTGAGCCTGTTTATGTCATGCTGGCTGAACCTAAGCCTCGTAAAGGCGTAAAGGATTACGGGCATGATTACATTGACCCGCCTAAGACCGAGGAAATTAAAGGATTAGGTCCACTTATAGAGGGAAAACCTAGAACACCAAAAAAAGGAGGCTCTGGAAGACGCGCCAGATGGTATGGTGATAAAGGAAGAACGATTTATGAATGGGATTACCAGCATGGCGAGCTGGAGGGATATCGTGCCAGCGATGGTAAGCATCTCGGTGCTTTTAGCCCAGAGACGGGCGAAAAATTAAAAAAAGCCGATCCAAAAAGAAACATCAAAAACTAGCTTTAAGCGAGGATTCTATTATGGGTTTACAGTTAAAACTGAACTGGTTTGATAAAAAAACAGATGTTTTTGTAGGGAAGGAATACTCAAAAGACCTGGGCGATGATGTATCAGTCATTGAACGGCTGGGTTTATCTGTCGAAGAAGATATAAATAACGGTGAGTTCGACGTATTGAAAGATTTTTCACCTATATTGCAACCTTACTTTGAAAATAAAATAATGACTGATGAGTTTGATTATTTTATAGCCTTTAACTACAAAAAGGGTTCGCGCTGATTACTTTCAAAAAGAACAGGTGAGATAAAGGATGTATCTTCCTGTTTTAAATATAAAATCGACCCTTTTTTTTAACGCTATCTGGATTGAGCGCCCGATCATTTTAGAGTACGGGCGCTTTTCTGCGCCCCTAAGCTAACTTTAATGCTTAGGTTAAGACTCCATAATAATTAATCTCCGGATATAAACCGGCCCTGACGAGCAAGCCACATTTCATCAAAAAATATGGCATCAGATAGCTTTATTGACCAACCGTAAAACAGACGCCCCTATCCTTACCGGCCACGGGCGTGCTATTTAACCCCCATCCGTGCCATCAAGCGCGTCCAGCGCCATCGTCTGCGCATAGTAGCCCTGCACGCCCCAGACTTTGTTGGCTGCCAGCTTCTCCAACTGCCCTTCGTTCTCTACGCCCTCCACCAGCACGCGGTTGGTGTAGCGGCGAATATGGGCGATCAGCACGTTAAAGAACGGCTTGCTGATATTATCGAGATAAAACTGCCGATCCAGCTTAACCACTTCAAACATCTTCGACTGTAACGCGTTCAGATTGGCATCGCCTGCCCCTAAATCATCCAGCCATAAGATGTTCAGCCGATCGGTCAGCGCCCGCAGCAGAGGATTGTTTGGCCCGTCGTGCAGGTTGGGGAAATTTTCAGAAAGCTTCAGCCGCAAAAAAGGCAGCTGGCTGAGGATTTGCTGGATAAAAGGCGATTCGGTTACCGCGCAAGCCAGCGGAAAATCGATGGTCAGGCAGCACAGCAGCCCGTGCAGCTGAAAATAGTCCGCGTAGCGTTCTACCGTCAGCAGCTGATCCAACAATCGGCTCTCGGCGTCCCCGGTTTGCGGCGCGGTCTGGTGTGGTAAAACGGTGAGCTCAAGCGCAATCAGCTCGCCGCTAAGAGAGTGAATCGGAACGTAACAGTAATTATTAGTCATGCTTTATAGCCAGCTCAGGACGCCCTGCCAGTGATTATATTCGTCATATCGTCAAAAACCAGTGATTTAATCTAAACCACTGGGCAATATAACGATTTTTATATATATCGGCAGGGCCAGCCTTAGCTTTACGCTTTTAGTCGCTATCGGCCGCAACTTTATAATCAGGCGCATCCAGCTCGTGGCTACAGAAAGGCCCTGCCTGTTTTAACAGACTGATGCAATCTTCACTAAGATGCCGCAGCCTGACGCTTTTTCCTTCCGCTATATAGCGGGCGGTCAATTTATCGATGGCCTCGACGCCGCTGGAATCCATTACCCGCGTACGGGCGAAGTCGATCACCACTTCCTGCGGATCCCTGGCTGGCGTAAACAGTTCCTGGAAGCTGGCGGCAGAGGCGAAAAACAGCGGCCCTTCCAGCCGATAGGTCTTTTGCTCGTCGCGCTCTTCCTGTGCCACGATGCTGATGCGGGCATGTTGCCAGGCAAAAACCAGCGCGGAGATGATCACGCCAAAAATCACCGCCATGGCCAGATCGGTATAGATGGTGACTACCGTGACCGCAATCATGATAACCGCATCGGGCTTTGGCATACGTTTCAGACGGCGCAGCGAGCTCCACTCAAAGGTATTAATACAGACCACAAACATAATACCGGCCAGCGCCGCCACCGGCAGCAGGGCGATATATTTCGACAGGCTGACCACAAACAGGATCAGCAATACTGCGCCGACCAGGTTAGAGATGCGTCCACGCCCGCCTGAGGTAAAGTTGATGATCGACTGTCCAATCATTGCACAGCCCGCAAAGCTGCCAAAGAAGCCGCACAGCGTGTTGCCGATGCCCTGCGCCACGCACTCTTTGTTGCCGTTGCCTTTTTTACTGCCCATTTCATCCAGTACTGCCAGCGTTAACAGCGATTCTATCAGCCCAACCAGCGCGATAATCACCGAATAAGGCAGCACAATTTTCATCGTGGCCCAGCTTAATGGCGCTTCCGGCAGATGGAAGAACGGCAGCGTGCCGGAGATATCGGCCAAATCCCCTACCCGTTTGGTATCCAGTCCAAAGCCGATGGCAATGGCGCTGATGGCGATTAGCGCCGCCAGCGAGCCGGGAATGACTTTGGTAAATTTAGGAAACAGCCAGACGATCAGCATCGCCAGCGCCACCAGGCCATACATGACCGGCCCCTGGTTTTTAATCATCGGGATCTGCGCCAGTGCGATAACGATAGCCAGTCCGTTTACAAAACCGTAGATAGCCGGCTGCGGCACAAGGCGGATAAATTTCCCCAGGCGGAACAGGCCAATAGCCAGCTGGATCAGCCCGGCGAAAATCGTCGCCAGCAGCACGTATTCATAGCCGTGAGTCTGAATAAGACTGACCAGCACCACCACAATCGAGCCGGCCGCGCCGGAGATCATCCCCGGTTTGCCGCCGAACAGCGCGGTGATCAGGCCCAGGATAAAGGCGGTGTGCAGACCGATAGTCGGCGACAGGCCGGCTAGCAGAGAAAAGGCCGTGGCTTCCGGAATAAGGGCCACAGAGACGACAGCGCCGGCCAGAACGTCATTTTTGACGTCGGCAGCCCTGAGGTTGCTCAGTTTGAACATGCTGATTTCCGTTTTTTATCAAATGCAGGTGATTACCGCGCCGCCAGTTTGGGACACAGTTTGAACTCGCCAGAAAGACGAGAAGCGCAACAGGCTTGGAAGGGAGATTTCAGGGTGGCGTAAGCAGGAAGCAGTGCATCCGCGGCATTCTCCGTCTGTTGTCAAAGATTGTCAGTATGTGAAAACGTGAGCAAGATCTCAACCCCCTTCTCCCACGCGCGGGTAGAAATCCCCGCCATCCAGGCGATAATTACGTGTATAATGCGCAAAAACTTGTGCTAACCAGCTTACCGGGGAAGATTTCTTCTCCTGCAATTAATTAAGGTGATTCAAACATGGGATTCAAATGCGGTATTGTGGGCCTGCCTAACGTCGGGAAATCCACACTGTTCAATGCGTTAACCAAAGCGGGTATCGAAGCGGCAAACTTCCCGTTCTGTACCATTGAGCCGAATACCGGCGTGGTGCCAATGCCCGATTCCCGTCTCGACAAACTGGCGGAGATCGTCAAGCCACAGCGCATTTTGCCAACCACCATGGAATTTGTGGATATCGCGGGCCTGGTAAAAGGCGCGTCGAAAGGCGAAGGCCTGGGCAACCAGTTCCTGACCAACATTCGCGAAACCGAAGCTATCGGCCACGTTGTCCGCTGCTTTGAAAACGACAACATCATCCACGTTAACAATAAAGTTGACCCGGCTGACGATATTGAAGTGATCAACACCGAGCTGGCGCTTTCTGACCTGGATACCTGCGAACGCGCGCTGCAACGCGTACAGAAGCGTGCGAAAGGCGGCGATAAAGACGCTAAAGCTGAACAGGCCGCGCTGGAGAAATGCCTGCCGCACCTGTCTAACGCCGGCATGCTGCGCTCGCTGGATCTGAGCGAAGAAGACAAAGCGGCCATCCGCTATCTGAGCTTCCTGACGCTGAAGCCAACGATGTATATCGCCAACGTTAACGAAGACGGTTTTGAAAACAACCCGTATCTGGATCAGGTGCGTGAAATCGCGGCTAAAGAAGGTTCCATCGTAGTGCCGGTTTGTGCTGCCGTTGAATCCGACATCGCCGAGCTGGAAGATGCCGATCGCGAAGAGTTTATGGCCGAGCTGGGTATCGAAGAGCCGGGCCTGAACCGCGTTATTCGCGCCGGGTATTCTCTGCTGAACCTGCAAACTTACTTCACCGCTGGCGTGAAAGAAGTGCGCGCCTGGACTATTCCGGTTGGCGCCACCGCTCCGCAGGCCGCCGGTAAAATTCATACCGACTTTGAGAAAGGCTTTATCCGTGCCCAGACCATCGCCTATGAAGATTTTATTACCTATAAAGGTGAACAGGGCGCGAAAGAAGCCGGTAAAATGCGTTCAGAAGGCAAAGAGTACATCGTGAAAGATGGCGACGTGATGAACTTCTTGTTTAACGTCTAAATAAAATTTGCTGTCTCATGAGGTTTCGTTGAACCTCACAAGAGTCGTAAAAAGCTATAAAATCCACGCAATTGCGTGGATTTTTATTTTCATGACGTCTCACACAATCTCGCTACAGCGCAGCTAAAAATGAGTACAGACAAGAGTACAATCAGTTTTCATCTCTATTTTAGGTAAATACAGTAGCGGTATAAGAAATAGACAAGAACTCGCTATATTCACTGATATTCAATGCCGCACTGCCAGGCCGAAAGAAAAACTCTATCGGCTCAATGATTTCAATGGTCTCTACCTCGAAGTGAAACCCAATGGCAAAAAGGCATGGCGCTATCGGTTTAAACTCAACGGTAAATCCAGCATGTTTACGCTGGGTGAATACCCGACGATCAAACTTGCCGTAGCTCGCGAGAAATGCGAGCAAGCTCGTAAGCAAGTCGCGGATGGAGTTAGCCCGACACAGGCCCGTCAGTTAGATAAGATCCGCAAGATTAACGACGCATCGAATACTTTTGAGCCGATCGCCAAAGAGTGGGTGCAGATAAAAGACTGGGCAGAAATCACCAAAACGCGCCGACTTGATATGCTTGAGCGTGTAGCTTTCCCCAATATTGGCAAACTCCCTGTCAGAGAGATCACTCCACACCATATCCTTAAAATTCATCAGTAAACCGCTAAACGTGGTGCACCGACCGCTGCAGCTGAAGCTCGCCGGACTATTTCATCGGTTTTCGAGCTGGCGGTCGCGACGCTTAGAGCTGACAGCGATCCTGTCTGGCCTGTTCGCAAGGCGCTTCCGGCGAATAAGACACAGCACAAACAGGTATTGAATCCACAGCAAATCGGGAAGCTTTTGAGCTGTTTTGACAACAGTCGCGGCTCATACCAGGTTAACTATTGCATGTGGCTAATGTGGTGGACGCTGGCACGCCCAGCCGAAGTCACTGAAGCAAAATGGGCCGAATTTGATCTTGATAACGCACTATGGACTATTCCAGCAGCGCGGATGTACCCCCATATGTCAGTATGCCGCACAGTTCTTTTTTTAGTTGCATTCAAAAGTATCAGGTATCAGCCTTGATATCTGGAATCATTCCTGTGGCATCCGGGGCTACTACTGGGTCGAATTCACGTTCACACGTTCATGCGGCCGCCATAGATTTCATCGGGTACATTCCAGCGTTTATTGCTGAGTTGCTATACAAAGAGTTTGCTTCATCATCTTGTTTACTTAGGGACCAAGGGCATATCCCCAGCCAAAAATGAGCGGATCGCACTGTCGATTATCTCGCGAGTGAGCACCGACTCTTCCACGATGACTTGCAAACCAATGCCGCTACGATAGCCAGATTGAATGCGATAGCCAGGAGTAACTACAGGCGGATTGTCGCGCATGACTTCGGCCAAGCGTTTATCAATGTAGTCGAAATAGGTTAATCCACCGAATTGAGGATAAGAAACGCGGGTACGTTCTACCACCGTATGGCTAACCACCTTCCCTTTCGCATTGTAGTTTGGTGTTGTATCCATGCGGGCTTCATCTTCCTGCTGGTTTTGGCTCAACATGGCATGAGCTTCTTCAAACACCAGATTTTCCACAATATCCGCACGCGCTACGTCAATGGTAATGATCTCCGCGTTCCAGTACACATCTGGCGAATTACCCAAGAATAAAACATCGCTCCAGGTCCACACCCAACCCGCAGCAATGGCCTCTGCATTTTCAGAATCGCAATCATCATAATGCAGTCCTCCGCAGCGGTGACGCTCGCAGTGGATCAGATTCTTGACGTGTTGTGTCCGGGAACGACGCCGACGGCGGGAAAGAGTATTAAATGGTTTGTTTCTGTAGATCATGGTTCGCTCTGCGCGTGGTCGCTGGGAGGAATCCAGCCGCACAGTTTAGCTAATGGGAAAAAGGAAATCTACTTACTAACAAGAGGCCAAAGAGTATAGAGGGCCAGGGCAATATGTCGCATATCATTAATGTGCAGGGACGAAGTCAATGTGCTCATAGACACGAGAATAAAAATCTATTTAGATGTCGAAAACTTATTACTGTACCTCAAGTTCACAGGTAATAGCCTTTGGCTATCCCTCAACCATCAAGTCATACCAACGAACCTGCATTATATTGGTTTGCACAGAGTGCGTCTTCTCACGTAAGCAGCCAGTTGAGCATGCCACCGAAATCTGGATCTACGTCATGAGCGCAAGTTAATAGTTTTAGAAATCAAGCTAATTAGCATAATATCTCTTAACTAAAGGGATATGGAGCCGCAGAAATAAATGAATACACGGCAGTATGCGCAAAAATCTATCTTCGATCTGGAAGCAATCTTCGAACAGTCCCGCAACAATGTTAGTGAACTTGAACAGCTGTTGAGCGAGCTGACCTTTCGCAACACTGCCAGGGCGCGGACGCTGACGTCTAAAATCGAGCAATCTCTAACTGCACTTAGCGACCGCAGCGAGGTCGCCATGTCGGCTTCCAGCCCATCAACATGTAATCCCGGTTCGGCGTCCATACAATTTTCTCAAGCTGTGCCCCACAATGCACCTGCAGCTGTAGAGCAACTGCAACCGAAGGCTATCCCAGACACTGCCAAGCGACAGCAATTCGACAAAGGCCAAATCGATCTAGTTCCACTCTCGTCTTTCTCTCCGTCGGATAAGGCGAATGATGCGCGAGCAATACTGGCAGCATGGACAGCCCTCGAAGCACTGTCGCCTCAAGGTTATAAACGCCCAGAGGATATGGCAACCGGCGACCGCTCCAGGGTTGCTCTATTGGAGCGAGGTGTTCCATGGGGACCAAATGCCCGCAGCAAGCCCAGTTATAAGCTTTATTTCGAGGTCGTCCTCGGCTCCATCGCTCTCGACAAGGCGACGGACGAGCTGGTCAAAGTTTTTGGCGAGGATGAGGAGCGTTCACGCCCGGACGGTAAGAAAGCGGCCATCGGCTCGATCCTGATCGACAAAGAAGGCTATGTGCTTGAGGACAAAGGCGTTGCCGTTTCCAGTTTTGCCTGGGCACTCAAGCCGGCTCTCGATCTGAAGCTTGGAAGCTTAGGGAATTGGCCGAATGTTGAGCCGCGCATTATCGAGCATCTGGATCGAATAGTTCGCCGCCACAACGAGGATGGAGAACCCATACCGATCGATTTGGATGTCGTTCTTAACGCTTATAAATGGCTTGTATCTCAGTTCGGTGTACCCGAACATTTGGTTGAGCCACCCACATTCGCGATTAAGGTGTTTCATCATTTCAAGGCCAAGGCGCTGCCTGAACCTTCGTTACTGAATTCCTTCTATCTTGAAGATCTCGGTGAAGCAACCAAATTGCTCGAGACGGGCAAAGCCGGAGCCGGTTTGCGCCGCTACATGGGAATTGGCAGGCCTGAACAGAAAATCGACGTGCTATCGCCCATTTCCGCAGTTGAGCCATTCGTCGCACCGTCGCTCATGCCGCAGGCTCGTTGGCCTTCGAAAGGCGGCCATCCACTGGTGCTGCTTCAACAGGCTGCCGTGAATGCGGCGCGTGCTGAGCTGAATGATGCTCCAGGTATCATCGGCGTCAATGGGCCTCCGGGAACCGGAAAAACCACTCTTCTGCGGGATATCGTCGTTGGGTGCATTCTTGATCGGGCCACGGCGATGTGCGGCTTCAATAAACCGCAGGATGCCTTTTCCACAACAGGCGAGAAGCTGGCATTCGGCTCCAATGCATTCCTGCACTTCTACAAGTTACATGCATCCTTAAAGGGCCATGAGATCGTTGTAGCGTCCTCCAATAACAAAGCGGTCGAGAACGTCAGTAAAGAGCTTCCTCTCAAGGAAGCCAATGGTCGCCATGAACAGATCGCCTACTTCCGGTCCATCAGCGACCTGATTGCGAATCCCAAACGCGCCGGCTATTTCGAAGCCGAGGCCGAGGGGGACATCCCCTCCGACCCTGTCGAAACCTGGGGATTGATCGCCGCGGCTCTCGGCAAGAGCAGCAACCGAGGCGCGTTCCAGCAAAGTTTCTGGTGGAATGAAGACGGTGGTTTCCTTACCTACCTGAAAGCAGCTCGCGGCTTAAACGTCTTGCGTGAGATCAAGGACGAACAAACTGGCGCAATCATTGATCGCGTGATGCCCAGCGTAGTCGTCAATGAGCAGCCCAGCACCAACGAAGCGGATGCTGCTGCGGCTTGGCTGAAAGCGCGAACCGCATTTCTTAAACTCAAGGAGAAGGTAGACGCTGAAATCGCAAGCATCGAAGTGATGCGCCGGGATATCCGGGCGCTAAAGGGGGCGACCAACGAACTTCAGAGCGTTAAACAGCGTCGTCCGAGCCTGAATGAAGCCGTCCAAGAGGCACACCAGATTACTGAATCCTGCCAACGGGAGCATGAGAAGGCAAAATCGCAGATCGAGCAGGACAAGATCATGCTCAATAGCCATCTAGCTTGCCGTCCAGGTTTCTTCTCCCGTTTGTTCGCGACTGCGGCCTGGAAGTCGTGGAGATCGACACTGCAGAAACTCTCGGTGACCTTGCAGCAATCAGTCTTACGGGCGCAGGAGACAGACCGGGCCCTGGAGCTTGCAAGGACTAAGTGGAGCAATACTGAGTCCCAGTTACAGCAACTCGACCAGGAAATTTCCAGCAAATATCAGGCTGTCTCGAAATTGAAGGCAACCGAGGCAGAGGCACGAAACCGCATGGGAGACAGGGTCGTTGATGAGAGATTCTTCGAGCGCGAGCACGAGGCTATCCACCTGACTGCGCCATGGCTTCCCGATGAGGTTCATCGCCTGCGGGAGGATCTTTTCGCCGCTGCCCTGACTGTGCATAAAACGTTCATCGATGCTTCGGCCAGCCGCTTGCAACACAATCTTGGGCTATTGATGTCGGGCATGGTGGCTGGTGCCTTCCAGTCTTCCGCTCACCGTGAACTTCTCCCCGACCTTTGGTCGAGCCTTTTCATGGTTGTGCCGACCGTGTCCACGACATTCGCCTCTGTTCGGACGATGTTCGGGGATCTACCACCAGAGAGCCTTGGCTGGCTTCTGGTAGATGAAGCAGGCCAGGCCGTTCCTCAGGCAGCAGTTGGAGCTATCATGCGGGCAAAGCGCTCCATCGTGGTAGGTGACCCGTTGCAAATCCCACCTGTAGTTTCACTTCCTGAAAAGCTGAACGCCGAAATCTGCAAGTTCTTTGACATTGACCAAGTCGAATGGTCTGCCCCCGCAGCATCTACGCAGACCCTTGCTGATCAAGCATCGCGCTTTAAATCCACCTTCGTCATGGACATAGGTGATCGAGAAGTCGGGCTGCCACTCCTCGTTCACAGGCGTTGCCAGAACCCAATGTTCGACGTTTCTAACTCCATCGCGTATGCCAAGCAAATGGTCCATGCTGTCGGGCCTAAAAGACCTGGATCTATCGGCTCGGCATTGGGGAGATCTCGCTGGGTGGATATCAATGGCGATGCTGAGACGAAGTGGTGTCCCGATGAGGGAGAAGCGGTTGTACGAATGCTAAAAGAGCTGGCAGCATCGGGCATTACAAATCCAGACGTATTTATCATTACACCATTCAAGATCGTAGAGCAGAACATGCGTCGGCGTCTCGAAAGAGAAACCGACCTGCTGCGAACGTTCGGCGTAAAACTGGATGAATGGTGCCGTGATCGTGTAGGCACAATCCACACGTTCCAGGGCCGAGAGGCAGACACGGTAATCCTGTTGCTAGGTGCGCCGAAAGCGAGTCAGCAAAGGGCGCGTCAGTGGGCGGCAAGCCCGCCAAACATAATCAATGTAGCCGTCTCACGCGCCAAGCAAAACCTGTATGTGGTCGGCTCGGCTGCTGCATGGGCAGGGGCGGGAACTAGTCTTCAGGTCCTGCATCGGCAATTGGCGAAATCAGCCTGACAATCTCCGCGGTGGCCCTCATTGTTGAGGGCTCATCGCGAACAATCTGCAACCTACGTCAGTATCGGACCGGTCGCTACATGTCAAACACTGACATTGCTCACATAATATTCTAGTAGTCATTATCCAACGCCCATCCGAGCTTGATAATTCTTATAGCTCCACTTATATCCACACTGAGGAATAACCTCTAACAACGCTAAGGAGCACGATTATGGTGCTTAAACCTGGTCCAAAACCAATTGCAAAATCAACAGGAAAACCCGATCAACGCAGACGTGATAATAAGGATACACCCGGCAATACCCCAGGACTGAAACCAAGCAAATCAACTGGGAAGTAATCGTTCAAGGGTACGGATAGTTCATCTATACTCTTATCTCGTCAAATCTGTCGAATTTAGCCCGCTTAGTGCCAAAAGCAGATATTGATAACATTGAGATATGTTAATTTAAGGGGAACAGGTCAGTTTGATTTTGTCAGACAGGCACGCTTTGAGCAAACTAACAGCCACATTTATTTGTTAATGAGAAAGGAAAAAATATGCTTCATATGTACATATCAACATTAGAAAGGCCGAGAGATTCGTCTTCGGCATGGTATAGAAATTTTCACAACTCCTTTTATGTATCCCAGTTAGTAAACAATGTCCTACTGTCATATATGGATAGTTTTATAGAAATAGTGAAACTAGAAGAGGTTATCCAGAATCATAAACAAGAGTTACTACAAACTGGCGTTCTTTCGTATGATGAACGATACGATGTAACTTATTTGGATAGATCCAAAGCCTATAGCTATGACGTTGAACAAGGACTGAAAGAATTAATCGAAAAGTTCAAAGCAACAGCTAAAGAGCATCATCACATGCTATATTGCATGGGTGTAAATATTGGTGGCTATATGGACAGAGAGATAGATATTTCTCTATCTGAACTTAAAGATTCAATTGATGCCGATGATTGGCATAAAGTTGTTAAGGGTTTTTTGAATGTTTGGGAGTTTCTATTCTTATTTAGCATCACTGAAAGTACTTTAAAAACGATGATTGGAGATTACGAATACAACACTAGCGACTTGATCGGTAAAATACTAAAAATAAACAAGAGCTTAGAGGTTTTCATGTATGAAAAGCACAACATAAATAAAAAGTTTATGCTGAAGCTTTGGGAATTATACACATCATTAAGAAATATTTACTCTCATACTCACGGTGTTATTTCAATAAAAAACAAGGAGTCATTAATGCTGAAAGGAAATGAACTTAAAAAAGAATTCGAGAAGGCGTTTCATCAAGACATATTGCTTAGCTCATTAACTGTTGACACTGAGGAGGTTTTTAATTTCGAGAGCTTATCTATTGATAAGTTCTACTTAATACCAGATCATGAGCTCAATATTTTTAGGAATTTCGTATCTGAATTAATGACGGAGTTAGACCAGCAAGAGATGAAGTGATTTTCACATCTCATCTCGATTTAAATTAAATGTAATTCACTATGCAATGGTTATATTTGTGCGGTGCAACTAAACCTTACATTAATAATGAACATAAGAGAATGCTCCTGAAATCAGGATTTGTATTTGTTGTAGACCATGATAACTTGGAAGAATATAAAAACCACAGAAGCTTGAGCAATTAACATTGTCGAAAAATTACACAAAAATATCTGATCATAAATTTTTCATTCGTAGAATGCCAAATTACGATCAGACCGAAGGTTATTTCAATTTTATGTTTTTTCCTTTGCAGAAAAACTGAAAAAGTAATAATCCAAAAAGGCGCAGATGCCGAGCTTGATGTCCCGTCCGCTTATCGCTCATAGCTGACCTTCGATGCTGGAACCTTAGTGCCAGAAGCGGACATTTTAAGCATTCGAGTGTAAGATCTGTTTTTTAATTTGTAATTTTAGGAGGTAACATGCCAAAGAAAAGACGGTCTATTAGCCAAGTAAAAGAAGACATTTCAATCAGGGTTCTGCGGGAAAAACTACCTCGCGAATGGGTCGTACATAGCTATGGCGCTGACTATGGTATTGATTGCGTTGTTGAATTATTTGATTTTATTGATGACAGTGAAAGTATTGCAGAAACCCTTGGTGAAAACTTCTTTGTACAACTAAAATCTTCAGATTGTATTGAATATTGTACACGTAAAGCCTATGCTCGTGGAAATGTAACCAAAGGAAATTTAACAGAAGATAAAAGCGATTTTGTCGAAATTCCTGTCGCAAGATTTAAGTTAGACATATCAGACATTTTGACTGTTCAGTCTATAGGTATTGCAATTCCAGTATTATTGATACTAGTTGACACTAATACAGAAAAGGCATTTTTCATTTGCCTTAATGATTACATAGATAAAGTTCTTATACCAGAAGACCCGAATTATTCTAAAAAAGACTCAAAGACTATATATATACCTCTTGAAAATGAGATTCTGGATGATGAAGATGCGCTTGTTCCATTACGTGCATATGGTAAAAGATCAAAAATGTATGGCGCATTCTCACTTTTTAACTATCAATTAAAAGAAATCAACCGATTACAAGGTAAAGCGGCCGTACAATTCCCTGTCTTTTTCGATGACGCTATAGAGATGGTAAATAACTTTATTGTAATTGCTCTTAGACAAGATATATGGTCTGGACATGAATTTTGGAAGCCGATGGTATGGAGCCAAAAGGAGTTAATCCAACTTCAAATAGATATTGATAAAGAGGTAAAACCTGAACATTATGAACATTTTTTGAGTTACTGTTCCGAAGTGGTTTGGCATAAGTTAACAAATCTTTCAAATATGTATGAGGAGCTTGTTAGAGAGTGGTTCATGCCAACCTTGCTAGCGACATTAACATCAGCCCGCCCTAAATAATAATAGTAGCAATGCTATGCAAAAGCATCCTGGCCCTAAATTCTTAAATAAGGGCTTCATATCAAATTGAAGCCTTTGTGAACAGTAGAAACAACACTAAAGGACATCCCTATCACATTTAGTTGAATAGAAAAATAATAATGCGCCCACGACGATACAATTACTAACGTCCCCTCCTCGCTCAAAGCAGACCTTATGACCTCGATTTCTTGCAGATCCGAGCCAAGAGTGAACATTGATATCATCAATTGGCCTCAATCTAGAGAGGGAGCGGATCCCCTTTATGCGTAGCCAGTTTACTGAAGGTGCTGCTTCAACCAAATACGAGTGCCTTCAATGTCATACGCTTTTTCCCCATATCCTTTCGCAAGCAGAGACTCTGGTAAGTATTCGTCATATTTATCTAAGTACTTTTCTGGAACATTCGCAGCAAGATCAAACGCTGAAGGCAAGCCTGACAGCAGCATACCTTTAAGTGCCTGTTGAATAGAAGCGACACTTGAGCCGTCAATTTCTATAATTCCAGCCAATGAATTAGCTTTAAAACCACAACGTATGAGCAAGGCTGTAATCGTATTCACAACTTTATCCCCCATCCAGGGAATTACGTAACAGTGTTGCCCACTCGTAATAAAATACTCATTTTGCAGGTTATAACGCTGAAAGTTACTACAGCCTTCCGCAAATAGGTTTCTGGCAGCAGTATCGGCATAATCTACTTTCTTGCTACCTATTGCTATGCGGTAATCACCTTCCCTATAGATAGCGAGCATTTCCTGACGAACGGCATCATGAACAGACATACCTCCCCCACTAAATTGTGGTGGCTGACCGCCTTTGGTCGCCTCTACATAGATAACTTTTTTCTCCGTCTCGATCTCTGTCACTTTCCAGCGCCGCCCACCGAAGATGATGTGTTGGTCTGGTAGCAGTGGGGAGTCCACAGGCACTGTTCCAAGGGTTCTGTTTCCGGTGACAATGCGGAACTCTTCTGGTGTATTGAACACGGCATAAAACGTGTAATGGTTAGTCAGTTTCTCCCCCTCTGCCCCAACAACCATTTCGCCGCTAGCAAGTTGAGTGAGTAGGCCACATGCTCCCATATGTTTAAGCAGGCTTTTGAAATCGCCTATATCCACATTACGGAACGGGCCTGTTTGACATAGCTGTGACCAGAGTTGATCGGCACGAACTCCACCCCATTGCGCGGTAATTGCAAGAATCTGGTGTAGCAGCGTGGAGTAATGCATCTGCTGGGAATCGGCAGGCTCAAACCATTGTTTAGAGATCATCAATCTGATCATTGCCATCGACTGGACCAAATGCAGCTGTAGGTGGTCAACGATACTGCTAGTCACAGTGAGCTCATTTTCTGTAATTAGCATTCTTAGAACTGATGGGGAGTCGCGTCGCCCAGAACGTCCCATACGCTGACGCAGACTGGAAACAGTATGCGGAGGCGTAACTTGGATAACCGACTTAACCTTACCGATATCAATTCCCAACTCAAGCGTCATTGTACAAACAGCTGTTGTGGGCAAATTTCCTTTCTGAAGACGAGTTTCAAGCGCTTCCCGCAATTCCTTGGCAAGGGAACCATGATGGGGAAAGAATTCATTGGGAACAATATGTTCCTCACACATGTCGCTCAGCGTGGCAGCAATGCTTTCAGTCCGCTTTCGACTGTTTGCAAAGACCAAATGAGAATCGCCACGGCACAGCCTAAAAATGTCAGCGCAAACGTCATGTTCAGCTGAACTCCGAAGTTCTTCCTCTTTTTGGATCACTCGCTCCAGGTACCCTTTGACCTGTACCTGAAGAGTGGCCGTGCTATTACTATCTGTAACAGTTACGCAGGGGAGTCGTTTGTCCGGGCGCAATAGTTCTGGCACTTTCTCCAGTTCCCCCAGCGTGGCACTCAACGCAACGCGGGGAATTGGATTTACCTGGCGTCCTAGCACATGGTCAATTCTATTGAGCAGAGAAAGCAGCTGTACACCACGCTCTGAGCCAATAAAAGCATGAAACTCATCAATAACGATGTATGCGACTGAAGAAAACGCCTGTTTGAGCCAGCCCATTGAATTTATGAGCAAAGACTCAAGTGACTCAGGTGTAATCAGTAAAATACCAGCAGGGTTCGTCCGAGCCTTCTTCTTTTTGCTTTGTGGTACATCCCCGTGCCAGGGAGTCACTGGCATTTCCAATGCATCTCCAAGGCTCTCAAGACGACGGTACTGATCGTTAATCAATGCCTTCAACGGACTGATATAGACGATGCCAAATCCATTAGTGAGATCTGCAACTGCCGAACAGGCAGGAAGAAAGAAAGCCTCTGTTTTACCCGCTGCTGTACCTGCACTGATTAGCACGTCTCGATCACGGGCTAAAATTGCCGGGATAGAACTCTCCTGCAAGGGCCTTAATGTAGACCACCCCTGCTTGTAAACCCACTTACGGACGCGGGGATCGAGACTATCATAGGCACTGCTCATAGTTTGAAGTTCGCCAGTCCGTCGTCGTCATCGCTTTCCTCCATAGTGGCGTCATCCATATCGCTGGGCCTGTCCTCTTCAATCGCCACACCCCCGATTAGTGTTTGCCAGTTCATCGTTCTGTTTTGTTCCAGCACGGCCAGCATGTCCAGGAAACCTTTTATGGTATTACGGGGGGTACGGAAGTAAGCGTCTCCAATGGTTTTACTACAGTGATGCAGGAATCCTGTCAGTGCCTCATCTGGCACCAGATAATTCTCTGGATCTCCACCCGCATAAACATGACGAAGATTTCTCAGCAAAATATACAGTTCCTCAGGGGTGAGGCTGGCAAGATGCAAAGTGGGGGATGAGTAGTCAATCACTCCTGCTTTTTGCGCGAACCGGTTTTCCGCCAGACGCGACTGGAGCGCCTCATAGCTGTAAAGACCTTTACGCGGATCGAAAAGGAACTCTGGCGTCCCCCCGAGGATAAAACCAATGTTCTCGGCTGAGCCTTGCAGGCAGTCATTTAGGATCCGCAAAATCTGTTCGTAGTTCGCTGTTCTTGCTTGCGTATTATTCAGCTTAAAGAGGTTCACCATTTCGTCGAGGCTGACCAAAAGACCGGCATAGCCTGCCTGGCGGACAAAAAGGCTCATCAGCTTCAAAGAATCATAGAAGGAAGCGTCTGAGATAATAGTCCGAACGTCGAGATCGTTACGGGCATCAGTTTTGGTGGTGTACTCTCCCCGCAACCAGCGAATAGCATTGGATTTTAGCGTTTCGTTATCCTGCTCATGCCCGCGCCAGAATGCATCAATGACCTTCGCAAAGTCATATCCACCCACCATATCTGACAGAGTTGCCAGGCGTTTATGAATTACTGATGAAACCTCGGAGCCGTCCGTGTCCGCTTCCTTTCTTGCCTCCGTAACGAATCTTTCAACAACGCTAAGTAACGCATTACCATCCGGCTTGTTTCTGGTGGACATGTTTTTCATAAGCTCAGAATAGAGATTACGAGCCTGACCTCCCGATGAGTGAATGCGTCTGTCAGGAGAAAGGTCTGCACTGACTGACACCAGCTTCTTCTCTAGCGCAATAGAGCGTACAACACTCAGAAAGAACGTTTTACCAGAACCATATTCACCGATGATAAGTCTGAAGCTTGCACCACCGTCAGCAATCCTCTCAATATCCTGGTGGAGAGCGGTGATCTCATTCACGCGGCCAACCTGGATATGCTGAATGCCTATCCTTGGCGTTACACCTGACTTAAGTGACTGAATAATAGCGTCACGTTCTTTCACTCTTATACGTGTTACAGACATTCACTATCCCTCTAATTCTTTGGCAATTTCCAGGTCAACCCAGATATCATCATCGGCATCGTCCAGTACTGGAGCATCAACCACCGCATAGGACCAGTCATTGATCACCTCAAGCGCACCGCCGAGCATCAAATTCAAATTTCCGCACAATTCTGTCGCCTCTTTTCGGGACCACTGTTCTTTCTCCAGCAAACTGCGATAAAGCTGGCTATGTGCGGAGTCAAGCCCCCCTGCCTCCGTTAATGAGGCGGGAGCGCTTTCTGGCTCTTCCGGTTCTTCTTCGGTGAAAATTGTGTTCAGCAATTTACGAACATCATCCGTGGCAGATTCGTGGCGGGCAAGTACATTAGCATCCAGTGTGAACCCTGCTGCTGGCTGATCAGTTGGTACAGACGAGACGAGATCATGTTCAGTTGCGGAATGCTGATGGATATTGCTCGAGACAGATGAGGGATCCAATCCCAAACTTGAATAAATCTTCTCAAGCTGTTTGATTTCGGCAGGCGCTATTGTCCCATCCGAACAGGCAACACTAACGATAACTTTACCCACAGCAGCTTTTTCCGCGGCCCCCATCAACTCAATCCTGCTTTTCATTCCTGTCATATTGGCTGGGGTATGAAGTTGCCACTTTAAATACGCATGTAGAGAGCGTTTTTCATCATCGGTGAAGCCAGTATTGTTGTTGATGGCATTCTCAAGCACTTTCTGTTCAGCTTGATCAAGAGAATCGTCAATCAAGGCGACCATCGCCCCTAATCTAAGCGTCATTACAGCTGAGATAAATTCAGGAGAAGGTGAGAAGCGTCCACCTTCGGCGGCAGGGAATAGCACAAGTGTCCCATCTACATCCGCCTTAACATGGTGATAATACGGGTCAGGTGCCAGACTGTAGCCCATCTTCTGTGCAAAGGCCTGCATCAAGTCGGCCTCTTTTTTATTGATCTTCGCCGGACAGTTGGAATTCATATGTGACCAATAGTCAGCAACCGAGGCGAAGCCACCCTTATTGAGGATCGCTTCATCAGCCCAATGTTTGAATGAGCTTAATATTTTTTCTGCGCTTTCATTAACGATCTCTGAAGGCAGCAACATAATTGCAGCAGTATCATTTACTGACGTACCTCTCCTACCAAGGTAGCGACTGTAAGCATCAAGTTCATCCGTACATATGTCGGCAATAGTAATAATTTTCTGGACAGGTCCCTTCAATGCAATTGGATCAGGCAGGTCGGGAACTGGAAGTCGGACGCCTCGTAAACTAGGACTTGCAGGTGTGTAATCTAAACGTAAGCGCGTTTTATTCGCCTTAACGACCATCCCTTCACCATATTTGAGGGTGTAACGCCGTTTGAAAAGCGCAGCAAACTCTTTAGCACAGCGGCGAGCCGGGGTACGCAGCGAATACTCGGTATGGTTTATTACCCAGTTCAACGCCAGTTCAGCTGATACAGGAACCCCTTCATGTACAGTTTTGGCCAGAGCCAGCTTAAATTGCATGCTGTTGCTGAAACCTGAATCGCTATCGAGCTCAGTGGCTAAGCCCATGTTCGGGCGCAGAATAGACATGGCTTCGAGTAATTGGGCCGAATATCCACGGAATGAGCGGTTTTCAATGAAAACCGATCTTAACCGAGCGACTTCATTGAACAGATTACGGAACTCAGCATCAGGGAATTTTGGGTCAGTGGAATCTACGAGCGCTTTTCTTTCCAGGCCGTAGAGGTAGATAAAAACATAGCCAATAGGACACGATGGATCAGACCTATCGCTGGCGAGCCAACTGACATACGCACCGCGTGCTTCTGGGGAAAGAGAGGAAAAACTGGGCCAGTACCCTAATGAACCGTCCTCGTAAAGATAAGAAGTGGGTTTTATCTTACATGTGTCATCAATTAATGATGCCTCACTTCCATCGTCATAATAGCCGCCGGATTCCTGACCGGAGGGCTTCATACGTTGCCCCACGTAAATGTGGCCACCGCTAATTGCTACACCAGCTACAGTTATCATCTCACCCGGAAGTACCCATCGAGCTAGTGCACCTGCTGACTTTGAGGTATTCCGGTAATGATTGGTTGTCACCCGAAGTTCAACACCCCGGCCACCGCTCAATGTAAAAGTTGCAAGGTTATCGTCTTCACTATCATCGTTTCGCACAACCGCCTCTTTTTTCTTGATGTCAGCGAGCCATTCTTTTGGCGGTGCTTTCACGGGGCTTGAAGCATAAGACTTTGGAGATTTACGTTTTTTCTTTCTAAAAAACAACAAGTAAATGACTAAAATCGCCGCCAGAATCTTCAATAACTCCATGATATATAACCTTAAAACTATTCCTCACGCACACTTACAAGCAGCAGTGAAGGTTGGGCAAGTGGATTAATCTCAAAATAATACGTCTAAATCACAAGGGTTCAAACCAAAATGCAATCAAAATTAATTTATTGATTAAGCATGCTTTTCAAGCAGAAATTTTGAAGGCATGCGAATGCTTGTGGGTCATTCGCATCAGAATGAAGTTGAATTGGTTCTGCATAAACATACGTGTAGCTGTTACATGGATGCAGAACTGGCGGCAATTACCCTTATCTATTTGCTGTCAGAACTGACTCTGCTAACGGGAAATGAGCTCACCGATGGCGAACCGTGCAGAATGCATTTCATGCTCTAGTGACACGAACAAACCACACAGCGCGTTTCTGTATAAAATTCCTACGCTGGTGACGTTCAACTTCTTGAGCACGGATTACCTCCTGTTCCTTTTGTCTCTGATTGGTTAGCAGCGTCGGATCTCTCTGCAAAAATTCTCGGTAGGCTGATTCGGCAATGAGGGCATCGGGCTAGTTTCTCTTCTCTCTTCGCTACATTGGGGGCAATCCCAACAACAATGCCCCTTTTAGTCTCTTCACGTTTACTACGAGCTTCAGCCAAAGTCACGTCGGGATAAACCCCAAGAGCAAGCAACTTCTCCTTGCCAGCAACACGGTACTTAAACCGCCAATAGCGTTTTCCATTAGGGTTAATCAAAAGGTAAAGTCCCCCACCATCAGAGAGTTTGTAAGGTTCATCTTTTGGCTTTGCGGTATCAACCTGACGGGCGTTAAGTTTCACTGGGGGTATCTCCATAAGACCGAACAGCACATACCCTAAATGTACCCCCATATGCATGTAGATTTTGGGGTGTGTCAGTAGACGTCAGAATACAAGCGAGAGCTGGAGGATGCTGATTATAAGGGGTTTCAGTGAACTGGAGTAGACTTTGAGAGATGCTTGATTGGTGCGATAATAGGAGTCGAACCTACGACCTTCGCATTACGAAAGCAAGCCAACTCCAAAATGAGTACAATAATGAGTACGCTAAATATATATTTTTAAATAAATCATGAATATCAATAAGATACAATTAAAATCACGGTTCAACGTCTAATCTACCGCTGATACCTGTCAGCCGCAGAGAAAAGTAAATTTTATATAAAAAGCCATCGGCATAGTAGATGGCTTTTTATTTATGAAGCAGGAACTTTCTCCCGCTGGCCTTAACTGAGGATAACAGTGAGCTTTTCTTCATTGTTTTTATCGCTTCCTGACAGGCATTATTATTTTTAATAATATATTACAGATAGATGTATCCTTGGTCCTCGCTCTTACAATCACTACCGATAAATTACGTCCGTTCAGGTTTAACAGCCGGTATAAGCTATAACTGCCTGCCAGAAGTAAAGAAGCCGCCGCCCGGCTGATTTTTTTCCAGCGCGGTTCGTCGGTCGAAGAGATATCGGGTGCAGTACAGGCAGGACGCAACCCTAACAGGGAAAATAATATGTTGTGGCATTCCTTCGCCACCTGTTGTTAGCGATGGTGCGCCGTTTCTTTCGCCTTCCACACGGCAAACAGCGTAATTGCCAGCGCCAGACAAACATACAGCGACACCCACAGCGTGCTGCCCATCTCTTTATACAGCGTAGTGATAATTAAAGGTGCGAAACCGCCGCCAACAATTCCGGCAAGCGTATAGGCAAGCGAGGAGCCAGCGTAACGCACGTGACCGGGAAACTGCTCGGTGACAAACGCCGCCTGCGGGCCGTACATCATGGCATGGATCAGCAAGCCGCCAATTACCGCCAGCACGATTAATACCGGCTGAGTACTGTCGAGCAGCACAAAAAACACGAACGACCAGACAACGGCCAGCAGCGCGCCGGTAATGTAAACCGGGCGCCTTCCCCACTTATCCGACAAGGCGCCAAACATCGGCACAGTAACGGCATTGCCAATGGCGCCCAGCATCGTCGCCAGCAGCGCCAGCGGGCGCGGCATATGCAGGACGGTAGTCACATAGGTCAGCGTGAACACCACCACCAGCGCGTACAGCACATCCGATCCGATACGTGCGCCACCGGCAATCAGCAGCTGTTTAGGGTAGTTAAGAAAAACCTCTTTCAGCGGCGTATGCGTGGTTTTCTCCGCCGCCTGCATCGCCACAAAGGTTGGCGTCTCCTCCACGCCACGGCGCAGCCACAGGCCAAACATCACCAGCAGCAGGCTCAGCAGAAAAGGAATGCGCCAGCCCCATGCCTGAAACTGTCCGGCGCTCATGGCTACCGTCACCAGGGTGATAAAACCAGTACCGATCAGCGTTCCGCAGGAAGGCCCCACCTGAGCAAACGAAGCGTTGCGGCCGCGCTTGTCGGCATCGCCATGTTCCATCGACAGCAGTACCGCGCCGGCCCATTCGCCGCCCAGTGCGATGCCCTGCACAAAGCGCAGCGCCACCAGCAGGATCGGGCTCCAGATCCCCCAAACGGCATAGCCCGGCAGCAGGCCCATCAGGGCGGTCGTGACGCCCATAATCACCAGCGTAATAATCAGCACCGCCTTACGACCGGCGACGTCGCCAAGGTGGCCGAAGACAAAGCCGCCCAGCGGCCGGGAAATATAGCCGACCGCATAGGTAGAGAACGCCAGGATCGTTCCGACCAGCGGATCGAAGCTGGGGAAGAACACGTGGTTAAACACCAGCGCGGCCATGATGTTGTAAACGGTAAAGTCATACCATTCCAGAGCCGTGCCAATCGAGCTGGCCGCCGCCAGGCGACCCGTTTTTGATTTGCTTCGCTTCGGGCGTACCGCCTGATGCAGCGTGGAGTGCGTATCAGCCATGAGTCATCTCCTGTCGGGTTAGTGTCCAGCTAAGGGCATAGCGCTGCACCTCGCCCGTCAGCAGTTCTGCCGCAACGGAAGCCAGCCGATCGCAGCATGGCGCATCGCTACAGCTGATAAGTAGCATCGGCAGCATCTGGCGGTTCTCTTTCCCTTCCATCGGCAGCGGCGTGCTCAGATCCGCATCGGGCGTCAGCAGGCTGGAAGAGATATAGCCCGGCGTCTGGCCGATTTGCTGCTGCCAGGCGCTCAGCGCCGCGCTGTCGACCACTTGCGCAAGCGTGACCACCGCCAGCTGGCTGCCGGTGCCTTTACCGTGGGTATGGGTAACGGTACTGACCCGGCGCATCGGGTTGACCATTTTTTGCAGATTTTTCACCGACCACTCGGTCTGACGCGTAAACGCCGCGTGATAGTCAACGCTGGTAAAAGCCTCCAGCGATTCGGTTTCGTACAGGCCCAGGTATTTACGTTCGGCGTTAATCGCCTGGTAGCGCGTGCCGCTTAAAAAGCCGCTGATGGCCACGCGCTCCTCAACGTGTTCATGGTCATACCACTGATTAAAATCCGCTTCGTCATCCGCGCCAATATTGGTGGCGACAAACAGCATGCCGTGAGGTTGCTTCATCTTCAGGATCTCCGGGTAAGGGCAGTTTCCACGGCAACAGCCCAGCTGATTAAGCGGGCATCGTCGCCATGAACGGCAGCAAGACTGAGGCCAACCGGCGCATGACCGGCCGGGTGACAGGGTAAGGAAATGGCGCAGCCATCCAGCATGTTGATAACGCTGGTGTTACGCAGCATCAGGGCGTTGATCTCCATATAACGCTGCGGCTCGTCCAGCGAAGCGATAGTCGGCGCAATCTTCGGCACGGTGGGCATCAGCAGCGCGTCGAAGCCTTCCAGCGCCGTGTTGATACGCCGCTGCCAGGCTGCGCGCTGCTGATAAAGTTCAGCGGCATCCTGTTCAGTCAGCTGGCTGCCGCGCTGCAGGCGCATCAGCACCTGCAGATCGTAAGCTTCGGGCCGGGCCAAAGCCGTACGCTGATGCCACTGCCAGGCTTCATAAGCCGTAATACCGCCGCGCGCGTTCAGGGTATTCAGCTCATCCAGCTCGGTAAGTGGCAAGGCCACCAGCGTGGCCCCGGCTTCCCGGAGAAGATCAAGCGCGTACTGCCACGCCTGCGCTACATCCCGATCCAGATCGTCCAGGACGCGAGTTTGCGGTACGGCAAAGCGGGCGTGGCGCAGATCCGACTCCCGCATCTCAAGAGGCTTTTCGGCAATGATGCTGTCAAGCAGCCAGCAGCTGCGAACGTCATGCGCAATAACGCCAATGCTGTCCAGCGAAGGCGCAAGCGGCAACGTGCCCGCCTGATCGATTCGGCTGGCGCCAGGTTTAAAGCCGGTCAGGCCGCAGAGCGCGGCCGGAATACGTACGGAACCGCCGGTATCGGTACCGATAGCGCCCAGACACAGCCCATCCGCTACGGCCACCGCCGCGCCGGAAGAGGAGCCGCCGGGAATACGTTTCTCCTCGCGCCGCCACGGGTTGGCAGGCGTGCCGTAGTGCGGATTGATGCCCAGCCCGGAGAAGGCGAACTCGGTCATATTGGTCTTACCGACTATCGCGGCGCCAGCCCGATTGAGCTTCTCTACCACGCTCGCGTTCGCCGTGGCGACCGGCGCATCGCTTAACAGGCGTGAACCCGCCGTCGTCGCCTCGCCTTTTACATCGAACAGATCCTTAATGCTGATGGGAAGCCCATCGATCGGGCTACGTGATTGCCGGGCTTGCCAGCGTTCTCCCGCCTCAATAGCCTGCTGCGTGGCCTGCGCCTCATAACGAGTGATGAAAACGCGCGCGCCTTCTTTTTCAGGATCGCGTGCGGCAGCCAATGCCGCCTGCGTGAAAGTTTCAGGCTGAACGTTCCCCGCCTGTAGCTGCTGACTTGCCTGCCAGAGTGTCGTCATAGCCGCGCTCCTTATGCGACGACCGGCAGTGCGCCGGTGCGGTAAGCGTGCTCCAGCGTGCGGCCCAGCACCGGATCGTGCAGTGCCATCCGAAACTCGCTGGCCGGACGGATGCCGCCGATAGTGCTCAGCGTGCCGCAGGACATGGCCAGGCCGTCAGCGGCCGTTTCGCCCTCCAGATAGCGCGTAAGCAGCGCCTGTGGAGTCAGCAGCGACGACAGCGAACCTTGTTGATAAACCACCCATTCGCCCTGCTCTTTTATCCAGGAAGTCAGCTCCAGCGCATCCCAGTGCTCCGCCACTTCGCGCATACGCCACGCGCCGCTTGCCACCGGTTTGATGCAGGCCTGCTTGGAAAGCGCCACGCTGAAGGTTTCCAGATAGCGATCGGTGTGATCGGAGGTAAGAGAAACCCAGCACTCTCCGCGATGAAAAAAGACGAAAGGTTCGGCTTCGCCGGATGTTTCGTTGCCCACGACTTCCAGCAAGGCGTTCTGGCTGAGCTGATTAGTGGCAACGCGGTAAAAAAGCGGCACTGCACCAGGAGCAGGCACGCCCAGCGCCTCAAGCTCCCGAATATGGTGCAGGACGGCATCCCGATCGCGCCCTGCCCAGCCCGCAATAACAAAGCGGGTTACGTCGACATCGAGTCTGGCAGCGGCTTCGTCGCCGGTAATGAACTGTAGGTGCATGGCAAAACCCTCATTTGAAATTAGAGTGAAATTTCACTCGCATTTCAAACTAGCGATTTTCATGCCAGCTTTTTGTGTAATATGTCGCAAAGGCTTAAACAGGAACGGCATCATGAATGAGTCAGCTGGTGAAAATGTGAACCCGATCGAGCGGAAAAAATATCTGTCGCTGAACGAACAGGCCTACCTGGCGTTCAGGCACAGGCTGATCACGCTGCGTTACAAGCCCGGCGATTATCTTAATACCGCCCAGGTAATGGACGATCTGGAAATGGGGCGCACGCCGATCAATCAGGCGATCCACCGCCTGGCTACCGAAGGGCTGCTACAAATCATTCCCCGCAAGGGCGTTATGGTCGCCCCGTTGTCGATCGATGATGCGCTGGAATTGATTGAGGTGCGGCTGGTTAACGAAACGCTGTGCGCGCAGCTTGCCAGCCAGAAAGTAAATAAGGCGCACCTTAACCAGCTGCGCGAGCTGAATCAGCAGATCGGGCTTGCCGGCGGCTCGCGCAACAGAGAGAAAATGATGTTACTGGATCGCGAGTTTCACCAGGTGCTGGCGGATATTGCGGGCAACCGACGGCTTGCGGATATCCTGAGCGTTATTCACGCGCAGGCGCAGCGCTTCTGGGCGACAACGCTGTCGAGCGTCAGCCATATGGATGAGGTTATCGCTGAGCATAATGAAATTATTGCGGCGCTGGCCTCCGGGGATATTCAGCGCGTGACGGCAGCAACCCGCGCGCATATTGACTCTTTTAGACGCGCGCTGCTCTCTACCTGAAAAGCTGACCGCAGCCTGCAACCGGGGCTGTCGGGCCTGAGTGGTTTAGCGCAGCGATCGGTTTGCGGGGCCGGGATTTATAATCAAAGGAAGATACGCTTCAGCGCCAGAAGACCACTCTGCACGGCGTAATTGATATATTGCTCTTAAAGAGCCGTAAGGCAAAATAAGGCAGCCTTGACGTTCTGCCTTATTGGCCTGATATCCGATCGATTAGATCAGGAAATCGTGCAGCGACTGACCGTTTGCAATGGCATTCTTAACAGGTGTCGGCGTGCGGCCCTGCCCGGTCCAGTATCTGACTTCATTATTGCCGTCGAGGTACTTATATTTTGCGGGACGAGGCGCGCGCTTCTTTTTTGCACGGGCGACGGGCGGCAAATTATTGACCAGTTCTGTCGGTAAAATGCCGTCTTCAAGCATCAGTTCACGGTACATTGCCAGCTTTTCCGCTTTTTCGCGGGCTTCGGCTGCCTGCGCGCTGGCGGCTTCACGACGTTCATTCACGATAATTTTCAGCTTTGATAGTATCTCTTCAAGATCCTCTGTAGCCATATTGCGCGCCTGTGCACGTAGCGAACGGATATTTTTCAGGCTGCTCAGGGTAAAACTCATACATCATTTCCTTAAATCTACTGATTAATAAAACGGCGATCGTTCGCCGTCAGCGGCAAGGGTACCATTTATTGCGTTGTGATTTAAGTTGATGGGCGATAATCAGACGAGTCTGCGGGAATTATATGCAATTAATGTCCTGAAAAAAGGATATAACTTATGGATCCTGCCGGAATCGACATTTATCCGAAAAATGTATTCACTTTCAAAACTACTTGCCTGATTTATACTGATTGTGGAAGTAATTTCCGGCGTCCCGAATATCGTTACCTTTTTAAAAAAACCAAAATCGGGTCTGGTAGTATAAAAATCCCTACCGGTAATATCAAAGACAGTTGATATGTTTTATGCTACCAGCAGCAAGGTGGTTATTAGCCACCTGTCTAAAAACCATATTGGAAATTTATAAAATAACTGTAAAAAGATAGCTGAATCGCCTGTACGACAGATTCTCCGCCAGACCATTATTTCACTGAGCAGTCCTGTCGCATAACCTCTGGTAACTATATTAACAATTTCAACCTTTAAAAGGAGGTTTCGGAAAATGCAGCCTCAGAACGTTTGCCGGAAAGGCAAGCGGTATCAGGCGCGTCATCAGCTAACTGCTACGCTGAAAGCGCAAATAGCGGAGCAGCGGCTACACAGCAGCCTGTGGCGGAGGTTACTTAACCTGTTTATCAGCACTGACGAGCAACAAGCATACTCACAGTTGATAAGCAGTCAGGCCGGAATGAATGAGGAAAAAGTCGACCAGCTTAAGGAACCTGAGAACCAAAGGATGCTTTGCGACGTGCGCACTAAAGAATGGCTTCAGTTGCAAATTGTGCAGAACGCACGGCTGACGGAACTTAACGCGCGGGCAGATGGCGAGATTATCGGCACTGTCGTTTCCGATTTCACTCTGGACACCGTGCTCTACCCTTTTGAAGCGAATCGGCAACAGTTTGCGCCTTGCCTTCCCGCTGTCATCTGCGCCGGGATCATGCATCGACAAAGCTGGCTGGAGGTAAGCGCCAGGCAAATACTTAGTGCCCTAATAAAGATCATCCAATTAATTAATAACAACTTCCAGGTCAACTTACTGGCTAATAATTTATTTTTACCGACGCATAAAGCGCAGACACCCTCTTTGGTGAGATAAATTAACCTGCTGGATTATAACTACTTTTTTCCCGTTCCGATGATGTTTCCAGAATTTTCTAAAAAATCTTAAAAAAAGTATATTTTTTGACCCTTCCGTTATAATTAGACAAAAGAAAAACAAGAGGGGGGTATGCAAATGACCGGGGACTCAGTTTTCGAAAAAAGAAAAAATCGTGCCATGGCGATTATGGAAGGCAGGGGGATGTGGCCCAGCATCTACGCCCCTCCGTGCCATATATTTCTGTGGCGGTTGGGGATCCATGTGCCTCCACCGCCCTTCTCAACATTCTGGACGAACTTTTTCAGCTTTGCCGTCGTCTATACGCCGTTCTGGGGGGTAGTAATGTGGGTTATTTTCTGGAAATCTCAGGGAGCCACGCTGCTTTATGCCGCCACCTCGACGCTGATAGCCGGTCTGTTTTTCGGGGTGATTATGGCGGCGTTCCAGGAATGGCGAAAACGAGCTAATCACCTGCCAGCGTGGGAAAAGCTATAAAAACGCGGCTGCCGGGCCTGAATCCGGCAGCCGATTTCTCGTGGCCTTTTATACTGCCGCATCATCAGGCTATTAACAGGCGGCCGTCTTTACGCATGCCGTTTCCGGCATGCGGACATCTTCCGCTGAGGTTCCCTATAGCTTTCTTTCCCCCCTGTTATGTTGTTCCATCATGCCGAACCGCAGCAGCAGCGCTTATCAAAGGCAGCTGGCCAATGCGCCTGTGGAGCGCATCTTTCTTAACAGTGCTCAGTGAAGTCTGCATAGAAGCGCTGCGCCACGTCGGGATGCGAGCGCAGCCGCCCTTTTAAATAGTTCCAGCCGACCTCCCGCAGCAGCGGATTTTGCGGATCGCTGTCTGGCCCCTGCGCCAGGTTCGCCAGCGCTTCCGGCAGCTGATATACCGGCACCACGGCGTCAAGCTGTGCGCCAAGAAAAAAGGCGACAGATAAACGCTCCTGTTCCGTCTGCGGCGATACTACTCGGTGCACGGTGGCACGCAGATAGCCGTTGGTCGCCAGCTCAAGCAGCTCCCCAATATTGACTACAAACGAACCGGGTAAAGGCGTCGCCGCTGTCCATTCGCCAGGACGAACCTCAACCTCCAGACCTGGCTTATCATCCTGCAGCAGCAGCGTCAAAAAACCGGAATCCTTATGCGCGCCCACGCCCTGACGCGATTCGCTGTCGGTGCGCCCCGGATAGCGGATCAGTTTGATATGTTCATTGGGGAAAGCGCCGTAAAGGCCGTCGAAAGCGTCCTGCGGCAGTTGCAGCGCCTCGGCGAAAGCGCGCAGCAGTTTCAATGCAACCTCAGTCATTTCCTGCTGCCAGCGCGTTAGCACAAGTTGCAGTTCCGGCAGCGCCTGCGGCCACTGGTTAGGCCCCTGCATTCTTTGCCATGCCGGAATATTTGGCGAGACGGGTAGCGCCTCTCGTTCCGCGCCGATATCGAACTGTTCGCGATAGTCAGGCTGATTACGGGTTATCTCTACGCCAGCAAGGTTATAGCCGCGAAAATGCGGCGAATTCGCCATTTTGACCCTGAGCTTTTCTTCCGACGGTAAAGCAAAGAACGCGCGAGCAACCTGCTGCACTCTGTCGATCAACGGCTGGTTGATCCCATGATTGATCAGATAGAAAAACCCGACTTCACGTGCCGCCCGGGCAAGCGAGTCGAGCAAGGCTGAACGCTGCTGCGCCGATGCGGTTAATTGAGCGAAATCGATAACCGGAAGCGTTAACGGACTTTGTTGGCTCATGACTTTTATCCTGGCTGAAAGAGGCTTAGTTCCACATTGCCACTCCGCCTGTACTATCTCTACGAACTATTCATGCTATCTATATGCAAATATCAGAAGTCATTTTGCCTCGTTTATTACCTGCTCTTTGCGTTAAAACCCGACCAACTCCATCAGCAGAAACGGCTAAAACTTCCTGATAAGAATATAACTATCAGCCAGAAAATAAATACTCAGCCTGGCCCACCAGATTAATTATTAATTTTTATAGCAACTCAATGGAAAAGCTTATTATTACCCAGCCACCTGAAGCTGAAATAATAACCACAAAAACATGATACAGCCTTTTATAACAGCAAGTTAGATTAAAAAATCCCCACAAATATTTAAGTACAGCTTCATTTTAACAGTAAAATTTAATTAGCAATCAAAAAACAGCTATCCCTTTGAATTTTCTACTACACTTACTCTCTTACCCATTCAGAATAAAGGAGGCCGTGTGAAAGAAATCTTTCATACAAACTATTTGAAGTTGATTACGTCAGTGACCTTCTGGGGTAACATTCTGCTGGTAGTGGTGATCACCGCTGTGACTTTCTTCCTGATCCGCAAAGTTATCTCTCTGCTGGAAAAACGGATAGGCTCGTGGGCGGAAGATCATGAAAATCGCGTGGCGCACCGCGTCTTTCTGGACGTGCTGAAAAGAACCCGGGTCACGCTGATCTTTATCGCTTCTTTTCTGTTCAGCCTGCAGTTTATCGTGTTGCCTGGCCAGGTCAGCGGCACCATCCCGCACGCCTGGTTCCTGGTGCTGGCGCTGCAAATCGCGCTGTGGCTGGATCAGGCCGTGCAGTCCTGGCTGCGCTATTCGCTGACGAACTTCGGCCCGGACTCGCACCGCAATCCTGTCACTACCATCATTCTTGGGCTGCTGTTCCGGGCGCTGGTCTGGTCGGTGATGATCCTGTCGATACTCGCCAATGCGGGCGTCAATATTACCGCGCTGGTGGCAAGCCTGGGCGTCGGCGGTATCGCCATCGCGCTCGCGGTACAGACGGTGCTGAGCGACCTTTTCGCCTCTCTTTCAATCGGTATTGATAAGCCTTTTGAGATCGGCGACTTTGTGGTGTTTAACGACGTGGCGGGCACTATCGAACATATCGGGCTGAAAACCACGCGCATCCGCAGCCTGAGCGGCGAGCAGATTGTCTGCGCCAACGCCATCCTGTTGCAGCAAACCATCCACAACTATAAAAGGATGCAGACGCGCCGTATCGTCTTCAGCTTTGGCGTGCCGCTGGCGACATCGGCCGAGCAGCTGCGCAAGATTGGCCCCATGATTGAAGAGGTGATCGGCCGCATTGATAAAACCCGCTTTGACCGCGCGCACCTGGCCTCTTTCGAGTCCGATCGCATTATGTTTGAGGTGGTGCATATCCTGAAGTTTTCCGACTATAACCAGTACATGGATATTCAGCAGGAGATCAATCTGCGGATCAAAGAGTATCTGGAAGAGACAGGTATTGGCCTGGCCGGGCCGCACCGTTTTGTGACCTTTGAAAATTCGCTGCCGCAGGAGGAACAGCCTGCCTGAGGAAGATAGCCAGTACTGCCGGCTATTTTTGCCAGCAGGCGCGGCAAAAACCGTGCTCGCTGGCCGCGCGGCATCCTGACACCAGCCTGGCGATGGGTAACGCCGCTTTCAGTTAAAGAAGCGGCGTTGCCGGTTGCGTCTGATTAGCGAATATCATTAAACTTGGTTTCCTTTAGCACCGCCAGCGTTGCAGCATTGAATCTGGCTCATCCCCTGGACGATCCCATGCCCGTTAAACCCACAGCCGCGCTGTCACGCAGCGATCTCGCCGATCTGAACGCTTTTCGCATGGTAGAACGCCTGCGCAGCTTTACCAAAGCCGCCGTAGAGCTGGGCATTACTACCTCCGCGCTCAGCCACGCTATTCGCAATCTGGAAACGCGGCTGGGCGTGCGGCTGCTGAACCGCACCAGCCGCACCGTTGCCCCTACCGAAGCGGGCGCCAGCCTGGCGCGGCGGCTGAACGTCGGTTTTCAGGAGATCGGCGACGCGCTGGATGAGGTAAATCGCCTGCGCGATCGTCCGGCAGGCCGTCTGCGCCTGAATGTGCTGAGCGACGGCGCGCGACTGATTGTGGGCCGCTATCTGCCAAAGTTCCTCAGCAAGTATCCGGAGGTTGAGGTGGAAGTCTGCGTGGACGATCGCATGGTGGATATCGTGGCGGAAGGCTTCGACGCCGGTATCCGTTTTGGCGGCACCGTGCCGGAAGACTTAGTCGCCGTAAAGCTGGGCGCGGATCTGAAATGGGTTGCCGTCGCTGCGCCGCGCTATCTTTATCACCGCCCGCCGCTGCTGGAGCCTGAAGATCTTCGCGCGCATTCCTGTATCCGTATGCGCACCGGCCAGGGCGTGATCTATAAGTGGGAGTTTCGTCAGGGCAACGACTACCGCGTGATCGACGTGCCGGGACAAATTTGCGTCAGCGAAACCACGCTGGCGCTGGAGCTGGCGCTTGCCGGAACGGGTATCGCTTACTGTCTGGAAGACCGCGTAAAAGAGCCGTTGCTGAACGGCGCTCTGCACGTGGTATTGCCCGACTGGTCGCCCGTCGAACCTGCGCTATGCCTCTACTATCCGGGCCATCGGCGCGTGCCGCAGGGCCTGCGCGAACTGATTGCCCTGCTGCGCGAAGAAATAGCGGCAGAAGCACGGCGGGCGCCGCGCCAGATGACCTCAGGCGCTGTCGCCTGATGGCGCTCCGGCGACGGGCCGTCCGCTTTTTCCTGCCGGCGTCGTCCGCTATAGTAATCCTTCGCCAGCCCGTTTCGTCCCGCCAGTCATGGAGCGATCATGAGTAACCCGTCCCGTAAACGTCCGCTGAAGCTCAGCACCTCCGTCAGCCTGATGGTCGGCGCGGTGCTCGCCGTGGTTTTGCTGATCGTTCATCTGTTCTATTTTTTCCAGATAAGCCATATCACCCGCACCGGCGTTAAGGATAAAGCGCTGGCGGTGGCGCGTACCCTGGCCGATTCTGCCGAAGTACAGCGCGGCCTGCTGCTGCCCGCCGATCGCAACATTATTCAGCCGCTTACTCAGGCGGTACAGGAAAGCAACCATTTGCTGTTTGTCGTGGTCACCGATATGCGCGGTATCCGCTATTCTCACCCTGATAAAACCGCCATCAACCGCCCTTTCATCGGCGAGGATTTGCAGCCGGCGCTGGCGGGTAAGGAAAACGTGTCGATCAATCGCGGCCAGCTGGCGCAGGCGCTACGCGTATTTACGCCGATTTACGACGCCCGGCAGCGGCAGATTGGCGTGGTGGCGGTAGGTATCTCGTTGAGCGAGGTCGCGCAGCAGATCGCGCGTACCCGCTGGTCGGTACTGTGGACGGCACTGTTCGGCGTGCTGGCGGGCGCTATCGGCACCTGGTGCCTGGTGCGGGCCTCCCGCCGCGTGCTCTCCGGTCTGGAGCCTTACGAGATTTCGATGCTGTATGAGCAGCGCCAGGCGATGCTGCAATCGATTAAGGAAGGCGTTATTGCGGTGGACGATCGCGTACAGGTCACGCTGATCAACCGCGCCGCGCAGCAGCTTTTTACCGAAGCGCGCCATCCGCAGGACGAAGCGCCCGGCCCGCTCATCGCCAACCTGCGCGAAGTGGTGCAAAGCGGCGTGCCGCAGCGCGACAGAGAGCTGCATTTCAAGGGGCGCGTGCTGCTCAGCAATACCATGCCGGTGCGCAGCAAGGGCATGATTATCGGCGCGGTCTGTACCTTCAGGGATAAAACCGAGGTCAGCCAGCTGGTGCAGCGGCTGGACGGCCTGGTCAACTATGTTGACGCGCTGCGCGAGCGCTCGCATGAATTTATGAACAAGCTGCATGTGATCCTCGGCCTGCTGCATATGAAAAACTACCAGCAGCTGGAAAGCTATATCCTGAAAACCGCCAACGGCTATCAGACAGAGATTGGCTCGCTGCTGATGAAAATTAAATCGCCGGTGATTGCGGGCTTTCTGTTAAGCAAGATCGAACGCGCGACCGATCGCGGCCACCGGCTGATCGTCAGCGAGGACAGCCTGCTGCCGGACTGCGGCAGCGAAACGCAGTCCGCCGCGCTGATCACCATTCTGGGCAACCTGATTGAGAACGCGCTGGAGGCCGCAGACGGCCAGCCCGGCGGCGAAATCAGCGTGCTGCTGCACTATCAGAACGGCTGGCTGGCCTGCGAGGTCAGCGATGACGGGCCGGGCATCCCGGAACCAGATGCTATCTTTGAGAAAGGCGTTTCCAGCAAAGGAGACGATCGGGGCGTGGGCTTGTTCCTCGTCAAACAACAAACCGAAAGCCTTGGCGGAAAAATTATTGTAGAGTCCGAACCCGGCGTTTATACGCAATTTTTAGTCCAACTGCCCTGGGATAGAGGAAACAAAAGCGCATGATTAACGTGTTAGTCGTCGATGATGACGCCATGGTCGCCGAGTTGAACCGCTGCTATATCGGCCAGCTGGAAGGATTTCACTGCGTGGGCATAGCCTCGACCCTGCAACAGGCAAAGGAGATGGCGCTGCATGGCGGCATTGATTTGATCCTGCTGGATATCTATTTGCAGCAGGAGAGCGGGCTGGATCTGCTGCCCGCGCTGCGCCAGGCGAAGCAGGCGGTGGATGTAATTGTGATCTCTTCCGCCGCCGATGCCGATACCGTCAGGCAATCGCTGCACTACGGCGTGGTGGACTATCTGATCAAGCCTTTCCAGTTCTCGCGTTTTGAAGAGGCGCTGACCGGCTGGCGTCGCCGCAAGACGCTGATGGACAGCCAGCCCTGGTATCAGCAGGCCGATGTGGATCGGCTGCTCCACGGCGACAGGGATGCGCCAGCCGAAGGCAAACGCCTGCCGAAAGGCCTGACGCCGCAGACGCTGCGCACGCTCTGCCAGTGGATTGACGCGCATCCGGCGGAAGAGTTCTCTACCGACGAGCTGGCCGCAGCGGTCAACATCTCCCGCGTCTCCTGCCGCAAATACCTGATCTGGCTGGCGCAGTGCCATATACTCTTTACCAGCATCCACTATGGCGCAACCGGCAGGCCGGTCTACCGCTATCGGCTACAGGCCGAATACAGCGAGCTGCTTAAACAGTACTGTCAATAACCCGCCAGCGCTCGTCCAGCAGCCGGAAAGGCTGTTGGGTTGCCAGCACCACCTGCTGCTCTCGCGTTACGAAAATGGCCTCGATCTGCGGATAATCCTTCAGGAAAACAAGGCTCTGTTCTACGCCCAAGCCATACAGCAGCGTGGTAAAAATATCGCCGTCGAGCGAACGGTCAGAAATGACCGTTACGCCGAGCAGCTCGTTGTCCAGCGGATAACCGGTTTGCGGATTGAGGATATGGTGATAGCGGCGGCCGTTCAGCTCGAAGTAGCGCTCATACACGCCCGACGTCACCACCGATTTATTGCTGACGGCGACGCTGCCGATCAGCGCGCCCTGCTCGCCAAAAGGCAGCTGCACGCCTATCGCCCATGCCGTTTCGCCTGCGGGTGCATCAAGCGTTTGCAGATTGCCGCCAAGATTGATCAGCCCGCAGAAGCAGCCGCGCTGATGCAGAAAATCCCTGACCACGTCGGCGATATAGCCTTTGGCTATCGCGCCCAGATCGATCTCCATGCCGGGCTGCGGCAGAAACACCGTCTGCTGCTGCTCGTCCAGCTGCACGCGGGCGGGATCGGTTAATGCCAGCAGCGCCTGTAGCTCGTGCGCGGGCGGCACGCTGTCGCCCTGAAAACCGATTTTCCAGCGCTTGACCAGCGGCCCGATAGCGAAGTTGAAACAGCTTCCGGCCAGCAGGCTCACTTCCCTGGCGCGTTTGATCAGCGCAAACACCGGCGCGCTGACCGCAACGGGATGGCTGCCCGCCGCCGCGTTCACCGCCATCAGCTGCGAACCGGCACGATTCACGGTAAACAGATTTTCCTGCTGGCGGATCAGGCGGAACACGTCGCCCGCTAGCTTTTCGTCGTGCTCCGCCAGCTTCAGCAGGATGGGCGAGCCCATCAGCACCGCAGAGTAAGCGTAAAGTCGCGCGTCAGCTGGCATCGTGGCTCTCCGGTGTGTTAATGATGCAGGGCGAAATCAGCCGCGTGACGTCCGGCCAGCGTGCCGAAGATAATGATATCGGCAATAGCGTTGCCGCCGATACGGTTACCGCCGTGAATGCCGCCGACGACTTCACCCGCCGCCCATGCCCCGGCAATAACCTGCTGCTGCTCATCCAGCACGGCGGTATCGCTGTTGATGGTGACGCCGCCCATCGTATGGTGCACGCCGGGCGCGATGCGGATGGCGTAAAACGGCCCCTGGTTCAGCGGATGGCGCATCGCGGTCTGACGACCGAAATCCTCATCCTGCTGGCGCTCGACAAACAGGTTGTAGCGCTCCAGCGTCGCCAGCAGCGCGTGCAGATCCATATTGAGCTTGATCGCCAGCTCCTGCGGCGAAGACGCGCTGACCACAAAGCCTTTGGCAAGGTATTCGTCGGCCGCCTTGTTGTTCAGCCTGACCTGTTCGTCAAAAATCACCCAGGCGCTTTTCTCCGGCAGCGCGATAATATCCGCCGACACTTTATCGCGGGTCGCCATCTCGTTGCAGAAACGGTGTCCGGCCTGGCTGACCAGAATGGCGCCGCCGCCGCGAATCGATTCGGAGATCAGATAGGAGGTGGTTTGCTCTACCGTTGGATGGATTTGGATTTCGCCCATATCCACCGTGCCCGCGCCAAGTTTTTGCAGCAGCGCGATACCGCTGCCGGTCGCGCCCTTATGGTTAGTGGTGACAAAGCCGTCCAGCTCCGGCCGGTAATGGGTGACCATCTCGCGGTTGGCGCTGAAGCCGCCGGTGGCAACGATTACGCTGCGGGCGTTAAGAATGCGGCTGTCATAATATTCATCGACCACCTTCACGCCGCTGACCCTGCCGTCGGTATAAATGATCTCTTCCACCGAGGTTTCCAGCAGCACCTCGATATTGCGCTGGTTAATGTTTTTCACCAGGCCGCTGATCAGAAAGCCCCCTACTGCCGAGCGGTCTGCCGGACGATGGGTGCGGTCGATGCTCATGCCGCCGGTGATGGTGATATCGTTCAGCTCAATGCCTTTCGCCGCCAGCCATTCGATAGCCTCAGGCGCCAGCTCCACAAACTCTTTCAACAGCACGGGATTGTTTTTGAAATGGCCGCCTTTCAGGGTTTCTTCATAGAACAGCGTTTTGCTGTCCTTGATGCCTTTCAGCTTCTGGAAGCGCGTTTCCGCCGCGTTCATGCCTACCGAGGCCTTGATGGTATTGCCGCCGATGGTCGGCATTTTTTCGATAATGGCCACGCGCGCGCCTTCGTCATGCGCCTGGATAGCCGCCGCCAGGCCCGCGCCGCCGCTGCCGATAACCACCACGTCGTAGTTTTGCGGCGCCTGCGGATTGCCGCCCTCTTCTATTACATGCTCTTTGCTGGAGGTAGCGAGCGCCCGCGAAACCGCTTTTTTCAGGGCTTCACTTTGGGTGGTGGCGCCGGTAATCGCATCCACATGCGGGCTGTTAGCAACCAGAATGCGGTTGCGCAGGCTTTCGAAAGTGGTGGTGAAATCGACGTCGAGCGTATCGTCCGGCACCAGCGTGATATCGGTAATGCGATCGGTATCCAGCGCGACGTTGATTTTTAGCTTCAGCGCCTCCGCCTCGACTTTTTCCTGATAAACGCCCGCTTTATATTTGCGGCCGGTCGCGCTCATATCGCGGATCATCGCATCCACCAGCGAGAAGCGCCACAGCGGCTCGGGGATTTTCAGCGCCTCGCGCCGGTTGCTGTCGATATAGAGTTCCAGATGGTCGTTGTGAATAATGCGATCGGCCCAGTCAGGATAGGCGATGCAGGCTTTGCCGATTGCCACCAGATCGAAACCGTGCTCCAGCCCGCTTTCGGCATCGGCTTTATTCACCACGCCGCCGACGCCGATCACCGGAATTTTTGCCAGCGTTTCGGAGCGCATAGCGCGGAATTTGGTAATCAGCGGCGTGGGATCCTGGGTGTCGACGATAGAAGGCCGCAGCAGCTGCCCTACGGAAAAATGCACGTAGTCCAGCCCGCGCTCGGCGAGTTTTTCCAGCAGATACATCGTGTCGTCAAAGCGAATACCGGGGACTTCCAGCTCTTCCGGCGAGAAACGATAGCCGATGATAAAGGTATCGTCCGCGAAGCGTTCGGCCATTTTATGCGTGATATCCAGCACCGCCAGCGGGAAGCGCGTGCGGTTATCGCGGCTGCCGCCCCACTGGTCGTCGCGCTGGTTGGAATTGGGCGAATAGAACTGCTGGATCAGGTAGGTGTTCGCGCCGTGCAGCTCCACGCCGTCGAAGCCGGCCTTGATGGCGCGGTTCACCGCGTCACCGAATTTGGTGATCATCACCTCAACTTCTTCGCCGGTCAGCGCCTGCGGCGTGGTGGCGCCTTCACGCGGCGCGGCGATGGCGCTGGGCGCAACCGGCGTTCTGCCGCCGATCAGCTCCGGCTCCACCATCCTGCCGCCGTGATAAATTTGCAGAATAGCCTGCGAGCCTTTGGATTTGATCGCGCTTGCTATCCGCGCCAGGCCCGCGATTTTGTTATCGCTGTCAATGCCTATCGCGCCGGGAAATGCCGGCCCTTTGGGATCGATAAAACAGCACTCCACGATCACCGCGCCCAGGCTGCCGGCACGTTCGCGATAATACTCTACCAGTTCACTGGTGACGGTGCCGTCGTAGAATCCCGTACAGGTGGTCATTGGCGCCATTACCAGACGGTTTTTTAATACGGCGCCATTCGGCAGCGTCAGCGGATTAAGGATCGGGGTGAGCGTGTTCATTATTATCGACTCCAAAATTTAAATTTTTGAACCGTGTTACATAAGAAACATCTTCGCTTAATTAACGGGTTCTGCTTTATGCAATAAATATATCAATTCTGGATTTATTAAATCGGTTAATTTAGTTATTAAACTTTTTAAATTACCAGAAACAATTACCGCATTATGTCACGCCGTCACCGCTCTGATTGTTACTCATTAGTTAACTAAAAGCAAATTCCAATTGCCACCTAAAAATAAAAGCATTAAAATCAATACACTAAAAATAGTACCAGCTATTTCAGGAAATAAAAACGTAACAGTAAACTGCTCTACACGTAACAATTTTGGGAAGACAATCAGGGAAAATGCATTTTCCAAAAAAAAGAACAAAATGGCTGGAAATATTTATTGATCCAGATCAATATTATTATTCAGGGCGACCTGCATTATCTTCACAGTTCCTTAATAGTATGTTAAAAACATGTTTAAAAAGGTCATCCTGTCACCAGGGTCGCGGTAAATAAGCCCGTTTAAAAAGGGCGTAGCCATTAACCGGGACATATCTCTTTTATTACTGTTAACTTGCAGATCAACACTATGAAAACAAAATCAACGTCGAGTGGATCGCCCGCCTCACCGGGAACCAAAAAACGTCTTGTTATGCTTTTTCTGCCCGTGCTGGTCACGGTGCTGCTGCTGCTGACGCCGGTCCCCGGCGGGCTGGAGCCTTACGCCTGGCGCTTCTTCGCGGTGTTCGTCGGCGTCATCGTTGGCCTGATCTTCGAACCGTTGCCCGGTGCGGTGATCGGCCTGACCGGGGTGGTGGTCATTGCCCTGTTCAGCCACTGGCTGCTGTTCAGTCCGGCCGAGCTGGCCGACCCCAAATTCCAGGCCGCCACGCAGTCCTTTAAATGGGCGGTCAGCGGGTTCGGCAACTCTACGGTCTGGCTGATTTTCGGCGCGTTTATGTTCGCCGCGGGTTATGACAAGACGCAGTTTGGCCGCCGTCTGGCGCTGATCCTGGTGAAGTATCTGGGGCGACGCAGCCTGACGCTGGGCTACGCCATTACCTTCGCCGATCTGCTGCTGGCGCCTTTCACCCCGTCCAACACGGCGCGCAGCGGCGGGACTATCTACCCGATTATCGCTAACCTGCCGCCGCTGTACGGTTCCAAACCCAACGATCCCAGCGCGCGTAAAATTGGTTCTTATTTAATGTGGGTGGCGATCACCGCAGCCTGTATTACCAGCTCAATGTTCCTGTCGGCGCTCGCGCCTAACCTGCTGGCGCTGGCGCTGGTGAAAAGCATCGTGGGCTTCGATATCTCCTGGGGGAACTGGTTCCTCGCCTTCCTGCCGCTGGGCCTGCTGCTGATCTTAACTATGCCTTTACTGGCCTACTGGTTCTATCCGCCGGAAGTGAAGATCAACGACGAGGTGCCGCGCTGGGCAAAAAGCGAACTGGAAAAACTGGGCAAGCTGTCGCGCAACGAAATGCTGCTGCTGCTGTTTGTCTGCTGCGCGCTGCTGATGTGGATTTTCGCCACCAGCTGGATTGAACCGGCCATGGCGGCGCTGCTGGTCGTGGTGCTGATGCTGTGGACGGGCGTACTGAACTGGAACGATATCACCAGCAATAAACCGGCCTGGAACACCTTCGCCTGGTTCGCCACGCTGGTGGCGCTGGCGGATGGCCTGGCGCGCGTCGGCTTTATCGCCTGGCTGGGCAAAGAAGGCGGCCAGCTGCTGACCGGCATCGATCCGCAAGTGGCGGCCGTGATGCTGCTGGTGGCCTTCTTCCTGCTGCACTACCTTTTTGCCAGCACCACCGCTCATACCACCGCGCTGCTGCCGGCCATGCTGACCATCGCTGCCGCCATTCCGGGCATCAATATGCCGGTCTACTGCCTGATGATGGTGACCTCGCTCGGCGTGATGGGGATTATCACCCCATACGGCACCGGCCCCAGCCCAATCTACTACGGCAGCGGCTATCTGCCGACCAAAGACTACTGGCGGCTTGGCACTATTTTCGGCGCGATTTTCCTCGGCGGCATGATGCTGATTGCCTATCCGTGGATGGTCATGATGTTCTGACCGTAAAAAAACCCAGGCTGACGGGCCTTTTCCGGCCCCGGCCTCTTTCCTTGCCGTGGCGCACGCTACGGCTTACCAGGTGAGCAAAATGTCAAACAAACCTTTCGTCTATCAGAACCCTTTTCCTCTCGCCCCTGACGAAACCGAATACTATCTGCTGAGCAGCGATCACGTTTCCGTCAGCGAATTCGCCGGTCAGGAAGTGCTGAAAGTCGAGCCGGAAGCGCTGACTTTGCTGGCGCAGCAGGCGTTTCACGATGCCGCTTTTATGCTGCGTCCCGCACACCAGCGCCAGGTCGCCGCTATTCTGAGCGATCCGGAGGCCAGCGAGAACGACAAGTATGTGGCGCTGCAATTTTTAAGAAACTCCGAGATCGCGGCGAAAGGCGTGCTGCCAACCTGCCAGGATACCGGCACGGCCATTATTATGGGCAAAAAAGGCCAGCGCGTCTGGACCGGCGGCGGCGATGAAGCGGCGCTGTCGCAGGGGGTTTACAACACCTACAGCCAGGATAATCTGCGCTACTCGCAGAACGTCGCGCTGGATATGTATCGCGAGATCAATACCGGTACTAACCTGCCTGCGCAGATCGATCTCTACAGCGTGGACGGCGATGAGTATAAATTTCTCTGCATGGCTAAAGGCGGCGGCTCCGCCAACAAAACCTACCTGTGGCAGGAGACGCGCGCTCTGCTCAACCCCGGCAGGCTGGAGGCCTGGCTGACCGAGAAAATGCGCACGCTGGGCACGGCGGCCTGCCCGCCTTACCATATCGCCTTTGTGATCGGCGGCACCTCGGCCGAAAGCACCCTGAAAACGGTCAAGCTGGCCTCAACGCACTACTATGACGGCCTGCCGTTTGAAGGCAATGAGCATGGCCAGGCGTTCCGCGATCGCGAGCTGGAGCAGGCGCTGCTGGCGGCCGCGCAGAAGCTGGGGCTGGGCGCCCAGTTCGGCGGCAAATACTTCGCCCACGATATTCGGGTGATCCGCCTGCCGCGCCACGGCGCTTCCTGCCCGGTCGGCATGGGCGTTTCCTGCTCCGCCGACCGCAATATCAAAGCGAAAATCAACCGCGATGGCATCTGGATTGAAAAGCTGGAGGATAATCCGGGACGCTATATTCCGGCCGAACTGCGCCAGCAGGGTGAAGGCGAGGTGCATCAGATTAACCTCAACCGGCCGATAGAAGAGGTTCTGGCGCAGCTGTCGCGCTTCCCGGTTTCTACCCGGCTTTCGCTAAGCGGTACCATTATCGTGGCGCGCGATATCGCCCATGCGAAGTTCGCCGAACGGCTGGAAAGAGGCGAAGGTTTACCGCAGTACCTGAAAGATCACCCCGTTTACTACGCCGGCCCGGCCAAAACCCCCGAAGGCTATGCTTCCGGCTCGCTTGGCCCGACAACCGCCGGACGAATGGATTCTTATGTCGATCGTTTACAGGCCAACGGCGGCAGCCTGATTATGCTGGCGAAAGGCAACCGCAGCCAGCAGGTGACCGATGCCTGTCGCGAACACGGTGGCTTTTACCTGGGCAGTATCGGCGGCCCGGCGGCGGTGCTGGCGCAGCAGAGTATCAAGAGCCTGGAGTGCGTGGAATACCCGGAACTGGGTATGGAAGCGGTATGGAAGATTGAGGTGGAAAACTTCCCGGCGTTTATCCTGGTCGATGATAAAGGCAACGACTTTTTCACGCTGATTGCGCAAAATCAGTGCGGTAAATGCGCTAAATAATCAGCGGCCCCTTTATCGAATAAAGGAGCCAGCCATGAGCGCGCCAGATAAAGGCTGCTGGCGCGCTAATACAACGACAGTGCCCTGCCCGTTACATGCCCTGTAAATTCGCTTCTTATCCACCCTGTTTATTTGCTGGCGCTACTTATCCCCTGTAAAAAATAACCTACACCCCATCTCTGGGGGAAACAGAAGCGCGCAGTAAAAATGAACCTGATAAAATACCACAGGGTTATTTTTGAAAAACGACTGGTAAAACAAGCGGGTCTTGTTACGAGCCTGGCTATAACGATGAAAAGCTCCGTTAAGAAACAGAACACATATTCCGCCCATCTTCTTTATACTATTTCAGGAAAACGTCATTCGTTTAAAAAGAAGCGCGCAGGCTATTATTTATTATTCTCCGAAGCGTCTTTACTGGCAGACTGAAGAATAAGCGCGTAGCGCGCCAGCAGCTGTTTTAAGCGATTCTCTATTTTCCCTCTTAATACCGGCGATAGCGGATTCGACTCAAGCTGACGCAACAGCTCCTCTGCGGGCTGCATCGCTTCCAGAGGCTGCCGAAGAGTGACCAGCTGAGCCTCGAATTCCGTATAGGTAAGACAGCCAGCGCGCTGCTCCTCCGGCACCTTCACCAGCGCCAGCATTTTTTTTAATCTCAACCGTGCCGTATGCCACAGCACCAGCTGCTCCCTGGGCAGCGCGGCCAGCATAACGGCCTCCTGCCAGTTTTTATCCTGGCCGCCCAGCTCTGGCGTAACCTGGCGGGCCAGCAGAGCAATCCGCTGCGCTTTATCCGGCTCGGGCTGCATCAGCTGCAAAGCCCACGAGCCTAAAGCGCACAGCAGGCAGGCGACAACCATGCCGGCAAAAAAGCCCCGGCTACGCTCCCAAAAACTAAAACTGACCGTGAGCGCGCCAGAGCTGGTCATATCACCCGGCACGTAAACCAGCGGCGTGAACTCATCGCTACGACCGGCCCGCGCCAGGGTCGCCCTCGTCAGCATGGTCCGGTCAGTTTTGAGCTGGCGTTCCGGCACGGTAAGCTGCGCTATAAGCTCGCTGATTTGGATATTCAGGCGATCAAGCTGGCTCAGATGCTTGTAGGCCAGCACCTCAAGCGTGTTGACATTTTGTTCCAGCTGCGCCTGCAGTCGGTAAAGCAGATCGAGATCGCTCGCTTCCGGCTGAAGCTCCTTAAGCCGTTGTTGCATCCCGGCGCTCAGCCAGGTCACAATCGCCAGCCGGGCGGAAAGCGGCTGCGGCCAGAGCGTCGGCCACTGATGTTTCATCATTGCCGTAATGATTTCAAACCCTTCGCACAATCCCGGCAGCCCGGCGCTGTGCGCCCTGGCCAGCGTATACCAGGCCACGCTTTGCAAATCCATGCCGTTCGCCCGAAAAAGCGCGATCGCGAGCGCCTCCACGCGCTGCCAGTCCGGCCCTGACTCGCCAGGCTGATTGAGCAAGGCGATTTCCTGCCGCAGGGCGGAAAATTCCGCCAGCGCGCGAGGATCGCCGCCTGTCTGCAAAATATTGTCGCCGTGTGTTGTCATGCCGGTTGTTCCTTTTTTCCAATAATTCTGTCAATCCCTGAATGGACTTCAAGCGTTTGCGTCAATATGCTTTCCCGCGTCACGATAAAAAATTTTCCTCAGGACAGAGGATAAAACCGTGATGTCACCCTAAAGTCACCTGTAATATATTAACCATAATAGTGATTTGCAAAAGTAATTTATCGTTCCTCGTTGCAATGAGGATGCTTCTTCACAAAACAGGCGGCTTTTATTTTCATTATTTCACCATCCGATCTTTTTCAGTAACATAAAGCGGCGGCTTGTTGGCAAGCGTAGCAAACAGCCCGCTAAACAATTATCGAAAAAAGATCCTTCATAAAACCACCGTTCCAGTTAGCGGGTTGTTTTTTACGGACGGCCGCTGATATCAGATGGCTTTCAGGAAGCTATTAGCCGCCGCATCCTGAATAAGCCATTTTTACTTTATTTGCTTAATAGATTTGATTAAATATTTCCAGTTTGTACCCCTTTTCTTTCATGCGCCGTTGATAAAAAGCCTGGCGCATCACATTTCGCGGCACCGGTCCGGGCGAACTCCGGAATTTCGTCTAAAGTTTGTTTCAGGGTCAATAACTTACAGCTATTCGATTGGGATAGGGAGAACGACTAATGCAGAAAGTTGAAAAACGTCAATGGAAAACCGTGCTGTCGCTGCCGTTGCTGATTGCCGCGCTGACGCAGGCCGGCTTCGCCGCTGCCGCCGATGGGCAGCCGCAGCCGCCTGATATGACGCTGGGGCCGCTGTTTAAGGCGGTGCAGGCCGCTAAACTGTTTCCCGATCAAAAGACCTTCGCCGACGCCCTGCCGAAAACCAGTCCCAGCCTGATCCTGGCAGACTGGCAGATGCAGAGAAAACAGCGCAATTTCGACCTGCGCCGATTTGTGAATACTAACTTCACGCTGCCCACCAACGGCCCGGCCTACGTGCCGCCTGCCGGACAGAGCCTGCGTGAACATATCGACGGGCTGTGGCCGGTACTGACCCGTAACGCCACGCCGGTTAACCAGTGGGATTCTCTGCTGGCGTTGCCCAAGCCTTACGTCGTGCCGGGCGGCCGCTTCCGGGAGATTTACTATTGGGACAGCTATTTCACGATGCTTGGCCTGGCGGAAAGCGGCCACTGGGATCGCGTGCAGGATATGGTGGATAACTTCGCCTCGCTGCTGGATAAATATGGCCATATCCCTAACGGCAACCGCAGCTATTATCTCAGCCGCTCGCAGCCGCCTTTCTTCAGCCTGATGGTCGACCTGCTGGCGACGCATAAAGGCGACAGCGTCTATCGTCAGTACCTGCCGGAGCTGCAGAAAGAGTATGACTACTGGATGAACGGCGCTGACCACCTCAAAGCGGGCGAAGCCAGCAAGCGGCTGGTGAAGCTGAAAGACGGCGCGCTGCTGAACCGCTATTGGGACGCCCGTGACGTGCCGCGTACCGAATCTTATATGGACGACATCGCGACGGTGGAAAAAGCTAAAGGACGCGATAAGGGCGAGCTTTATCGCGATCTTCGCTCGGGCGCGGCCTCCGGCTGGGATTTCAGCTCACGCTGGTTCGCTAAGCCGGACGATATCTCCTCGATTCAAACCACCGCTATTTTGCCGGTCGATCTGAACTCGCTGATGTTTCATCTGGAAAAAACGCTGGCGCGCGCCAATAAAGAGGCCGGTCAGGCGGACGCCAGCGAGCGCTTTGCGCAGCGGGCCGAACAGCGCCAGCAGGCGATTAACCGCTATTTCTGGGATGAAAAACAGGGCTGGTACGCCGACTATGACTGGAAGATGGCGCAAGTCCGTCCGCAGCTGACGGCCGCGACGCTGTTCCCGCTTTATCTCAAGGCGGCAACGGCGGATCAGGCCAACCGCACGGCGACGGCGGTCCAGGCGCAGCTGGTGAAGGAAGGCGGCCTGGTAACAACCAACGTCAACAACGGCCAGCAGTGGGATGCGCCAAACGGCTGGGCGCCGTTGCAGTGGGCAGCCGTGGAAGGGCTGAACAACTACGGCAAGCAGACGCTGGCGAAAGATATCGGCATGCGCTTTTTGAAAAACGTGCAGACCACCTATGACAAAGAGCACAAGCTGGTCGAAAAATATGTGGTGGAAGGCAATAACCTGGGCGGCGGCGGCGGCGGCGAATACCCGCTACAGGACGGCTTCGGCTGGACCAACGGCGTCACGCTGAAGTTAATGGATCTCTACTGCCCGAAAGGGGTGGTATGTAATAACGTCGGCGATATCACTAAAGGCCAGTAAGCCTTTCTTCAGGCGGTCCAGGATCGCCTGATTTCCCCCTGCTTGTTTCTCTCCCTTCGTTGCTTACCAGAAAATCACGCACGCTTGCCTGATTCCTCCTGCTTATTTTTCCCCTTCACGCCGTTTATCAGAAAAATCACGGATTGTACGCCGTAGTTGTAAAGATAATAATTATCATTAAGATTGTCATACTCTTTACACTTTTGCTGCCAGCCGTTAACAAGTCCGGCAGCGCTTTCTGTTTGAACTCTGAAAGGGAAGAAGCATGGTTTTCGCTCAAAAACGCCTGCTGTTCTGTACTACGCTGTTTGTCTCGCCCGTTGCCCTTTGCGCCGCCGATACGCTGGTCGTTACCGCCGCTCCTGCCGAAACGGCCACTACGCCGACCTCCGGCTATAACGCCACCACCAGCCAGGGCGCAATGAAAACCGACCGGCCGCTGGCGCTTACCGCGCAGGCCGTTTCCGTTGTCACCCGACAGCAGATGGAGGATCAGGGCGCAACCGACGTCAACCAGGCGCTGAGCTATACCGCCGGTGCTTTTACGAATTTTGCCGGCGCAGCCAGCCGCTACGATACCGTTTCGCTGCGCGGCTTCCACGGCGGCGACGTGGATAATATCTTCCTGGACGGCTTGCGGCTGATGAGCGATCCCGGCAGCTACAATATACTGCAGGTCGATCCCTGGTTTCTGGAACGTATCGACGTAATTAAAGGCCCCTCATCGGCGCTTTACGGTCAAACGGTGCCCGGCGGGCTGGTGATGGAAAGTTCGAAGCGTCCGCAGTTCAGCCAGCAGGGCCATTTCCGCGCCTCGGCGGGCAACCATAACAGCACCAGCACCGCCTTTGATTATACCGACGCCATTAACGAACAGTGGGCATTCCGGCTGACCGGCCTTAGCCGCCACAGCGATACGCAATACGATCATACGCGCGAAGAGAAATACGCCCTTTCCCCTTCCCTGCTCTGGCAGCCGGATGAAGATACCTCTCTGCTGCTGCGCGCTTATCTACAGAAGGATCCTTCCGGTGGCTATCACGGCGCGGTGCCCGGCGACGGCAGTATTACCGAACATAACGGACGCAAGCTGAGTACCGGCTTTTACGATGGCGACAGTTCTCTGGATCAATTTAAACGGCGCGAGCAGATTTACAGCTATGAATTTGCCCATCGCTTTAACGATACCTGGGCTTTCCGCTCCAACGCCAGCTACGCCCATTCCAATGTCGATCTCGATCAGGTTTACCAAATTGGCTGGGATACGGCTGACGCGGATCGGCTGAACCGCTATTACTCCGGCTCCCGCTCGTCACTCGATGCCTTTGCGCTGGATAATCAGCTGGAGGCGGATTTCGCCACGGGCGAGCTGGCACACAAAGTCGTGCTGGGCGCGGAGTACCATCAGTATAAAAACGATCTTTACGAAGCCAGCGGCAACGCCAGCCAGCTGAACGCGCGCACGGGTGAAGCGCTGGGGCCGCAGCCGGATTACGATTTTTCCCGCTCGCAGCGCCGCTACTATCAGACCGGCGTTTATTTGCAGGACGAGATGAGCTGGCAGCAGTGGCATCTGGATCTGTCCGGGCGCTATGACCGTATCGTATCGCAAACGGAGAACGATGCGACGGCAGACAAGCATCGCCGCCAGGACGATCATCTCAGCGGGCGCGCCGCACTGCTTTACGCCTTTGCCAACGGCGTTTCGCCTTACGTCAGCTACAGCCAGGCGATTACGCCGCAGTCGCTTTCCGACATTAACGGCAATCTGCTGCAGCCGACGACCTCGGAGCAGTATGAAACCGGCGTGAAATATCAGCCGCCGGGCACCTCGGATCTCTATAGCGCGGCAGTGTACGATTTAACGCAGAAAGATGTGGGCAACCGCGTGGTTAAGGAATCCTATTACGACCCGGCAGGCAAAGTGCATTCGCAGGGGCTGGAGCTGGAAGCCCATCATCAGTGGACGCCGCGCCTGAGCACGCTGGCCAGCTACACGCTTAATCACGTCCGTTATAAGGATGCCGTGGACGGCAACGACGGCCACACGCCTTACGTGACGCCAAATTCAATGGCTTCTTTCTGGGGTAAATATCAGTTTGCGTGGGGCGTCAGCGCGGGCGCGGGCGTACGCTATATCGGCAAGCAGTGGGCGGACAATGAAAACACCACGCGGCTGCCCTCCGTCACGCTGTTTGACGCTTCGGTGCGGGCCGATTTGGGCGTCTGGAATCCCAGCCTGAAAGGCGCTTTCGTGCAGCTTAACGCCACTAACCTCACCGACCGTCACTACGTCGCGGCCTGCTACGGCACGGGCTACTGCTACTGGGGAGCGGAACGTTCGGTGATGGCCACCGTCGGCTACGATTTCTGAGGCAGATAAGAGAAACCCCACGCCGGAGCGTGGGGTTTCTCAGTAAGCTTTACCGCTGCGCGATTAGCTTCTGACTTTACGGTAGATCCACAGCACAACGATGGCGCCAATGACCGCCACGATAAAGCTGCCGAAGTTGAAGCCGTCTACCTTGCCGAAACCGAACAGCGTACTGATCCAGCCGCCGACCACGGCGCCGACTACGCCCAGGATCACGGTGATAATAATACCACCGCCATCTTTACCCGGCATAACCCACTTAGCGATGATACCGGCAATCAGACCGAAAATGATCCATGACAAAATTCCCATTTACTGCTCCTTTGCTTGTACTGATTAGACGGCATAAGTATAGGCAAGATTTCTAACTCTGTGATTTAAAGCCAAACTTTTTGCGATTTTTTTTTCAGACCGGCTAAAGCGTCACGCGCCGATGCCGATAATTTGACGTAACACCGCCAGGTGCGGATTTTCTGACACCCAATCGGAGTAGGACGTGAAAGAAGAAGAAAAAGAACAATATCTCAAGCGTGGCCCGCTCGCCGTGCTTGCCGTATTAAAAAATTTGCTAAAAAATCAGACACCTGTTCTGGTTTCTCATGCAAGAGGCCAGTTTATTACGCGGCTGCTGTATGCGGATAAAGAGCGTCTGATCGTCGACTACGGCAGCAATGAGTATGAAAACCAGCTGGCGCTGGAAATGAATGAACTGCATCTGGCCGCAGAAACCTACGGCGCAAAAGTCGAGTTTACGCTTAACGCCCTTGAAAACGACAGTCATGAAGGCCTGCCCGCCTTCGGTGCCGGGCTGCCCGACGAGCTGCTGATGATCCAACGACGTGAGTTCTTTCGCGTGGCCGTCCCGCTTGACCCCATTTTTTACTGCTATGTCAAATGGCCGGACGGCAGCGGCCAGGGCCGGATGCGAGTCCAGGATCTCTCGCTGGGCGGTATCGGCGTGTTAAGCGATTCTCCCATTCCGGAAAGCCTGGAGGGTGGCGAAATCTTTAAGAAAGTGTGTGTTGAACTGGGCGAATATGGTCGCCTTGAGGCGGACGCCACGCTGATTAACGTCGGCGAGCGCAGCGTGGTAGGCAATAAAAATGAAACCGTGGTCACGCCGCGCCTGAGCTTTCGCTTCGCCTCGCTGGATTTCAGCCAGGAGCGCCTGTTACAGAACGTGATTTTCTCGCTGGAACGTCTGGCGCGCGAAAAAGCCACCCGCTTTCAGTAGCCGTAAGCCATCCTGCTGACGCAGCAAGCTTTATCAGGTCGCGCGCCCACTAAATTGTCCGGTAGGCCGTGGTCACTTTCCACAAATAGCGCGGCGCCTGCGCTGCCGGATGCTTGTTCTGTACATGCTGATAAAACTCTTCCGGCGTCATGGCGTTGATCATGGCAATAGCCCGATCCCTGTCGCGTGAGAACGTTCTCAGCAGCGCGCCTGCGCCATTGGCGTAGGAAACAATAGTGGCGTAGCGCAGCGTTTTCGGATCGCGGATCCCCGACAGCGAACTATCCTGCAAAATTTTCAGATAAGCCGTACCAATATCGATATTTTTCACCGGATCGCGCAGTTCCGAGGTGCTTGGCTGCCCGCGACGGCCCTGTACCCGATAGACTTCCCGGCCCGCCGTAGAGGCTTTTATCTGCATCAATCCAATGGCATTCGACTTACTGACTACCGTTGGATTGCCGCCCGATTCCACGGAAATGATCGCCTCAACCAGCTTCTGATCGACGCCGTAGTTATGCGCGGCGTTTTCCGTAAACAGCGACCAGGCCTGAGCAACCTTCCCCGGCGGCGCCTTGGTGAGCGGGGTTTGCCGCTGATGTTCATTCGGTTTATGCGGCTGGCTGGCGCACCCTGCCAGCAGGAGCATACTCACGATCGCCACTGTTTTTATGCTCTTCACGCTATTTTATTCCTCTCAGCTTTAGCTTCGCGTTTTATCATAGCGGCGATTTGCCGGGATAATATTACCGAAACTCTTAATTTAGCGCAGCGGTGGATGACTTCAGCTGCGCTTTTCGTCATTATCAGCCGTATTGGACCCTGTATTGCGTAAAATAATTCATTAACCCTGCGCAGAAAACAGATGTCCCGCCTGAAAGTACAAGGCTAACAGCTTTACCGCGACGAAAAACCGTTGAATAAGGGCCAAAATTTAGCCAATTAAGGATAAAAGTGAAGATTATGTCCGTTACTCCACGCACTTTTCATTTGATCGCGCCTTCCGGCTATTGCCAGAATCAGGCGGCCGCGCGGCTCGCCGTGCGGCGTTTGCAGGAGCAGGGTCATCAGGTGAATAACCTGCAAACGATCCCCCGTCGCAGCCAACGCTTTGCCGGTAGCGACGAGCAGCGGCTACAGGATTTGGATTTACGGCAGGTCGAGGCGGATATTGTGCTGACGGTTCGCGGCGGCTACGGCGCCACCAGGCTGCTTCCCGGTTTCGATGCCGCCGCGCTGGCGGCGCGTCTGCGCGAGCGCCCGCTGGCAATTTGCGGCCACAGCGACTTTACCGTGATCCAGATGGCGCTGCTGAAGGCGGGCGGACAAACCTTCAGCGGCCCGATGCTGGCAGGCAATTTTGGCGCGGAGGTCGTTTCTGATTTCACCCTCGAACATTTCTGGCGGGCGCTGACCTCGCCCGAATTCACGCTGGAATGGCCGACTGCGCCGCAGGATGTAGACGTTTCGGGCACGGTTTGGGGCGGAAATCTGGCGATGCTGACTTCGCTGATCGGTACGCCGTGGCTGCCGGAGATCGACGGCGGCATCCTGGTGATTGAGGATATTAACGAGCACCCTTTCCGCGTGGAGAGAATGCTGCTGCAGCTGGCGCAGCACGGCGTGCTGGCACGGCAGAAAGCCATTGTCACCGGCAGTTTTACCGGCGTAAAACTCAGCGAGTACGACAACGGCTATGACTTTGACAGCGTGTGGACGCTAATACGCGAGCTGACCGGCCTGCCGGTGGTGACCGGGCTGGAATTTGGCCATCACTGGAACACCGTCACGCTGCCGCTTGGTGCGCATGGCCAGCTGCGGGTCGCAGGCGACGTTGGCAGGCTGACTCTGTCAGGGCATGCGGTACTGCGGGAGCATTCATGAAGCAGCTGTATGAAGATCTGTGGATCTCAACGCCGGAGTTTCCGCCGGGCGAACGCGATCCGGAAGTGATGATGCACGGTTTTCTGCTGAAGCTTTCACGTGGCAACGTGCTGATTTCACGCGTTGAGGATCATGAAGACCATAATATTATCAGCGATCTCGGCGGGATTTTTCGCCACTATCTGACCCACTGGCACGAGGCTGGCCCGGGCGCGCGACTGCTGCAGCAACGCTTTAATTCAGCGCTCTATTGCCACAACCGCGCGCTCGGCCCCGTCAGCTCGTTCGCCGAAGCGGACGACACCTTTAATCAGGCGGAAGTGCACTGCGGCAGCCTGCACGTGGTGCCCACGCCGGGCCATACGCCGGGCAGCACCACCTACCTTTATGCTTCGCCCTATGGCAAAACCTATCTGTTTGTCGGCGATACTATCAGCCTCAGCCACCAGCGCTGGGTAACCGTGCTGGTGCCGGAAAGCAACGAGGCCGATCTGAAAAAAACGCTGGAGTTTTATCGGGCGCTGCGCCCGGACGTGGTGCTGATGGGAACCACAAAAGGCCACCTTTCCTGGCAGGAAGTGACGATGCGGGAGTGGCTGGCGCTGCTGGATGAGGCGGAGAATTCGCCGCTGGATCTGCGTCAGCGGCCAGGAGAATAATCGTCGTCTTCCTGCTACAGCGTTTTCGTCAGGTAAAACCGCTGGTGCACGCGCGGATAGTTATCCAGTACCAGCTGGACAACGTAGCCCTGTTTTTCATAGAAAGGCCGGGCCTGGAAGCTGGCGGTATCGACCTGAGCGTAGAGGCAGCCGCGTCGACGGGCCTCTTCTTCCACCGCCTGCATCAGCGCCGTGCCCGTCCCCTGCCCACGCAATGCTTCGCTTACCCAAAGCATATTAATGCGCAACCAGTTGCCCACCGTTGAACCCGTCAGGCCAGCAAGTTTTTTGCCGCTGGCGTCTTCAATAAATGCCCCGATACTTTTTAACTCGCCGATAGCCATAAACTGCGAGTTATAAGCCAGCAGGCCGGCTTCAATTTCCGCCAGTTCGTCCGCCCCAGGCTGGTGCGTTATTCTGATAGTCATAGACTCCTCTTTTATACGTAAAAGTTTGCGGCCCGCGCCGGCCTCCCGGCAAGATTGCCCGACTGACTACTCAGGATTCGACCTTTCCCGACGCATCGGTTCGTTGCAATGTTACCGTGCTGTTTTCGCGTTCGCCGGTGCGGCTACAGGAAACCAGGTTTTTCTTACCGTCATACGAGAAAAAGGTCTCATTGGTGCTTTTGTTCATCACCATCTGGTCTCCGTTGCGAAACAGCACGATAGCCACTTTATCGCCGTTATCGGTACGGGACTGCTGGCTGCCGGACGCAATCTGGAAGTTATCGCCCGCCCACAATACCGTGGTCAGGCCATACTGTGCGTTGGTCACGGTCATGGTTGGCCTGCCCGGACAGGTAATCTGATACTCGCTGTTTTGTAACGGCGCAGTGCCTTCAGAGGATTGAGCAAAAAAAGAACAGGCGCAAAGGCCGCCGAGGGCAAGTAAACGAAGCATGAGCATTCTCCGGGCAAGTGTCTGACAGGTCTGGCACAGTATCCTGCCCGCGTCGTGGTTGGGCCGCAATCGGAAGTGGCCTGGTCTGGGTTACAGGCTGCTCATCTCTTTAATATCCGCCTGGTTTACCGCCTGCTGCCTGCCGGATTCATCGGTGTAGATAACCATACCGGTCGCCTTATCGATTTCCGGCTTCCCTTCAACAACCTTTGTGCTGCCGTCGCGCATATGAATGATATGGTCATTTGCGCAGCCGCTCAGCAAAGTGGCCACGGCAATCAGTGGAAAAAGTAACAATTTTTTCATCTTTTCTCTCCTTAAGTTAACCGAGGCAAGTGTAGTCTATGTGCACAGCAATTTTTGATGATTGCTGCGCAGCGGGAGGGGTCGCAAGTGTCGACCAGATAAGGAAAGTTATCGCCGCCATCAACAAATTTCAGTTGAAGCCAGGCAGATTTAACTGTATTTTTATCCAGCATTGATAACCAGGATCCCTCTCATGTTTGTTGAACTGATTTACGATAAGCGCAACGTTGCGGGCTTACCAAACGCGCAGCAGCTGATTTTAGATGAACTGGAAAAGCGCATTAAGCGAGTTTTCCCCGATGCCGACGTCAAAGTAAAACCTATGCAGGCAAACGGCGTGAAAACGGACGCCAGCAAAAGCGACAAATCGGTAATGTTGAGAATTATTGAAGAAATGTTCGATGAAGCGGACCAGTGGCTGATTGCAGAAGAATTTTGATAACCCTCGCACTTCAGGCGTTATTATAACGATTTTTGCCCGTGGACGGTTGCGTTTTACCGTCATCATGCCACTATTCTTCTATCAAGTTTCCCTGGTGTTGGCCCGTGATTATCCTCTTTGCGGGCATTTTTTATCTGAAAACTGAAACCGCACTGATACATCCCTCTCTTTATTACTTTAATGAGTTGTTAAAATTTATTTAAATAAATTTAAATTTCGTAACAACCTAAAGTTTTCTCCGGACGAGCCGACGATCTGAGCAGGCAATTAATTGAGACGCAACTATGGCGGTTATATCTGTTCCTGCGCTGGGAGGGCTACTGGCGAAGGCTGAATGGCGTAAAGGCTCGCCGTTAACGAAGGAAGAAGTGGAAAAGATTCGGGATATCACCACGCAGGTTTTAGTACCGGATAATATAGCCCGCACGCTGGATCCTTTTTGCGGATACGCTAATGTCGATCCGCAAAAATGCTGGGAAACCTGGCAACGCTATCGGGCCGACGCGCTGGCCCGAAGGTAATCAGCGGTTTTCCTGCGCTTTTTGATGCTCAGCGATTTCGGCGTAAAGCAGATCGTAAACCTGTGCAGCGTAGGCCGAGCTGTCTCGCAACATTTGAATAGCATCCTCAAGCGTTTGCGGCTCCATCTGGCCTACAATTCGCCACCCCAAAGCGATGTTCTTCGCTTCTTCCAGTCGTTCCGGATGATAGACATACGCAGCTTCTGACACGAAATTCTCCTGATTTGAGTTTTGGCCCTATTTTACTGAGCAATGGCTGAGCATCTCAACCCTTGATTTAAACAGATTTAACTTTTTTGCCATTTTTACCCATCTTTTACCGGAAAATGTTTCTTTATCCGGCAAATCTACAGGGGATTTAAGAGAAAAACAGATTAATCCTGGCAGAAGAAAGTTGTAAACCCAATGAAGATTAACTACCACTGGTAAATAATGTAAGGAAATCGTTCGTTTTACCATTATTAATGAAACTTTCCCGTAACAGAACATTTCTGGCGGATTTGGCTTTATTCGCATCGTGAAAGAAAGCGATTTATTAATAGCGGGAGCGGGGATTGACTGCCTTTTAATACAGCAGGTTATGTCTGAAAAGAACGCGCAACAGATTGATGGATAAGCGGCAGAGTGAACATGTATTTATTACGCTAATTTAGCTTAGGTAAGAATAATATATTAATACGGCGTATGACCTTAACAGTACCGTTCAAAAAAAGAACTCCTGCCAGTGAGACAAGCCGACCGGCAGGCGAAAATTTCATCTACCGGGGCGCAGCACGGCAAGGATCTCCGCTACGTTGCCTTTTGAGCGAAATACCGCCGCGCAGAACACCAGATTGATGAGGATAGAAGCCCAGCTGCTATGACTGTAATCATCAAAGAAATAACGAAACGGAACCGAACCATAGGCCAGCACCAGCAGATAGGCCAGCCATGATGCCCACCATTGATGGTGCGCGCCGGGCTTACGGAAAAACATCAGCCGCAGGGCAATTGCCGAGCAGGTGATCACATTGGTAATCACCATAGGATCATTTGTGACCATGAAAGCCTCCTTTGATGCGGGCCAGCCAGGCGGCCGGATCCTGCTGATTAAAGAATGTTAAGGTTTTAATGGCCAGCGCCGAGAGCAGTACCGCTCCAAGCCCATCCAGCGGCCTGTCGCTATATCCCAACAGGCCAGCCAGTTTGGCGCCTACAACATCGGCGCCGAACACGCCCACGATCCATGAGACAACAAAATAAGCAGCCCGCACGCGCAAAGCGATGTCAGCTGCGCCGGCAACATAAAACACCGATCCGGCAAAGGCGCCAAACAACACGCTGTAGTTCATGCCACCTAACTGACTCGCCACACTCGCTCCGGCTGAAGATACCACACCAATCCTCACTACCATTTCATGAATGAACATAGAGCCCCCTTTCTGCTTCAGCGTCTTCTCAAATGGACGAGAAAAAAATCCCGGCCTGCGCCAGGAATAAGAAAATTCGATTTAGCACAGCTGGAGTAGTTGATATTTTTACATTAGTGCGGGAAATGCGTACGCGTGAGGGCGCTGTAAATTTATTTGGTGCTGATTCTGAAAAGCCACGCAGCTAACCAGACGACCTGCCAGTCTTAATAAGGGGACAGCGCGGTTCGACGCTATGACGCTGCCTGAAGGGTTATGAGGTCGTAAAGGAAAGGTAGACGGCGCGGCATTTATTCGGCGAAAGGCGTCGCTTCTGCTGTGACCAGCAGTTTATCAAGTTTTTTTCGCTTTCAGTCTCAGAAATGACGCCACAGGGTGCGTCAACCTGTTTTATGCGTTCAGGATCCCGCGATAAAGACAAGAAATGATGGTAGACAAAGTTTCCGGTAAGCAGGATTGCTACCCTACCGGCCCGTAACCGCCTGCCTGCCGGGCGCAACCGTTGAGATTATCGGAAACTTTAATGGAAACAGTGTTAAACAAAACGTTGAAAGAAAGGGTTTTTCACTCAATACTTTTTGAGGTGGTGGCTAATGTCCTGATTGCGCTCATGCTGGCGGCGATATTAGCCGTGCCCGTAACGCAATCTGCCGTGCTGGCAGCGCTGTCCGCCGTCACGGCGATGCTGTGGAATGTTATTTTTAATCGCCTGTTTGATGCTGTTCAGATAAGAATGGGTTTCAGGCGGAGCCTGCCTGTCAGGATCCTCCACGCCGTCCTTTTTGAAGCCGGACTGCTTGCCGTCCTGATCCCGGTAACCGCCTGGTGGTTTACTGTCTCATTGTTAAAAGCCTTTATGTTGCAAATTGCGCTGGTCGCCTTTTTTCTGCCTTATACCGTTGTGTTTAACTATGTTTACGACTTTTTCCGGTTTCATTGGGTTTGCCGCTCCAGGGGCGCAGAGAGGTGATAATGCCGCGTATTATAACAAGCTGCCTGATTTTACTGGTTTTAGCCGTGCTGATTATCAATTATTCGGTGCCCATCAGGTTTGCTGTAGAGGATCTGCTTTACCATCTGGCGCTGTTTCTGATGCGCCTTCGCTCGCCCTGAACGTTTTGCTGTAAAAAGGGTATTGTCGTTAACGAGGAATGTTATGGTCGATTCTGCTGCTTCTCCACCCTTGCTGCATCTGCTGTGCGGTAAAATTGCTTCCGGTAAATCCACCCTGGCGCAGCAGCTTGCCAGTGCTCCCCGCACGCTTATCCTGTCTGAAGACAGCTGGCTGTCCGGGCTTTATGGCCCGGAAATGAAAAACGTCACGGATTACGTCAAATACGCTGCAAGGCTGCGCGATACGCTGACGCCTCATCTTGTTGCCCTCTTGACAACGGGCACTTCCGTAGTGCTTGATTTTCCGGCAAATACGCTTGCGCAACGCCAGTGGATGAAACAAATTGTGGATCAGGCCCGCTGTATGCACATCCTGCATTTCCTGGATGAGCCAGACAGTTTGTGCAAAGCCCGGCTGGCGTTAAGAAACCAGGCCAAAAGCCATGACTTTGCCGCTACGGAGGCCGAATATGAGCTTATCAGCCGCTATTTTGTTGCGCCGGTAGAAGAAGAAGGTTTTAACATCAAACGTTATTCCAGCCACGCTGGCTAAGGTCAAGCCGATGATCAGACGGGCACGCCCGGAAGAAGCACGGGCGCTATGGCAACTACGCAACCTGGCTATCCGCGCCGGTTGTAGAGCGTCCTACGGTGAAGAGAAGGTCATGGCCTGGACGCCGGACAAAATGCCTGGTGGCTATCTTCAGGCCATTGTTCAGCACCCTTTTTTTGTGGCAGACGCGCCGGGTTTTCCCGTAGCGACAGGCTTTCTTGACAGCGAAAAGCACAGCGTGGAGGCCATTTTTACCCTGCCGGACCATATGGGCAAAGGGTACGCCACGCAAATTTTGACGGCCATAAAAAATGAGGCCCTCTCCAGGGGCATCACCACGCTCACCCTTTCCTCCACGCCGGACGCCATGACATTTTACCAGCGTCACGGCTTTACGCTGCTCAGAGAATCGGTTTACCACTCTGCGCTGGCGGGCGATCTGCTCTGCATGGAGATGCAGGCCGGGCTGTTACATTCAGAAAAAGTTACATTCTGAAACCCCTGAAAAACCAACTAAATAACAATAATTTAATTGCCTCCCCTTTTTGCCGGGCTTGCGATCCGTCACAGGCCTGCCAGGGTTAACGGAGCGTTTTAACAAGAGATTTATTCCAACAGGAGGTTAATATGGCCCGTTTTCAGCAAAAAGTCGTGGTGGTAACCGGTGCAGGTTCCGGTATTGGTCAGGCTGCGGCAGAACGCTTCGCCAGCGAAGGCGCTTCCGTGGTGCTGGTAGGCCGCACGAAAGAAAAGCTGGATAAGACGCTGGCGAAACTGGCTCAGGGTGAGCATCTGGTTGCAACTTGCGACGTGGGCGAGGCGGAACAGGTAGAACGGCTTGCCAAAAACGTACTGGATAAATATGGTCGGGTGGACGTGCTGGTAAATAATGCCGGCCAGATCGTGCAGGGCCGCATTCATGAGATCGCGCTGGACGACTGGAAACAGCTGATGAAGGTTGACCTGGACGGCGTGTTCTACTGCGTGCACTACTTTATGCCCGCGCTGCTGAAAAGCAAAGGCAACGTGGTTAACGTTTCTTCCGTTTCCGGGCTGGGTGGCGACTGGGGAATGAGCGTTTACAACGCCGCCAAGGGCGCGGTCACCAATTTTACCCGCTCGCTGGCGCTGGATTATGGCGAAGACGGCGTACGCGTAAACGCCATCTGTCCCGGCTTTACCTTTACCGATCTGACGGAAGAGATGAAAGATAACCAGCAGCTGCTGAATAAGTTCTATGAGCGTATTCCGCTGGCGCGTGCAGGTGAACCGGAAGATATCGCCAGCGCGATTGCCTTTATTGCCAGCGATGACGCCCGCTATATCACCGGCGTTAATCTGCCGGTCGATGGCGGTATCATGGCATCCAACGGTCAGCCTAAACAGGCCTGATGTTTCCGGCGGCACGGCGTGCCGCCTAATCCTCGTTACTGGCCGCTCGCCATTGATTAATCATTTCCGCCGTCACTTCTTTTACATAGCAAATCGGCGCTTCACCGCCCTGCCTGCTCCATGCGCTTCGTCCACCGCAGCGGCTGCCGTTTCTGGCTGAATTAAACGGGCAGGCGCAGCTACCCGAATAGTCTGCGATGGACTCGGCTACAATCCGCTGCTGCACTTCCTCGTCCGACAACCGGGCAGCCAGCGCCGGGTCTGCATAAAAAAATATTATCGCCAGGCTTAATACCCATTTTAATCTCATAGCGCCTGTCCTTACGATCTTCTTGCTGTTTGCAGCGGAAAGGGATGTTTTTGTGCGCGACCTCAGGCCGTTTCAACCTCATCAATCAGATCGGGACGCTGATTTTTGACATTGCCCACGGCCTTACTAACCGGATGCCAGGCAAATTCATCAATCGGGACGGCCCCCTCTTTTACTATTTCGCTCGCCTGCTCCGGGGTGGTTTTTTCACTTATCCAGGCAAGCGCGGCCTCGGGCGTCAGCACCAGCGGCCGACGATCGTGAATATCCAGGAGTCCTTTATCGCTGGCGGCCGTTACGATCAAGAAGCCCTCATGGTCGTCCTCTTTGTTAAAAGGCGCTTTACCGATGGCCGCAAAAAAAAGCGGCCCGCCGCTCTGATGATAAATAAAGTAAGGCTGCTTGTTACTGCCGTCGCGTTTCCATTCGTACCAGCCGTCGGCCATGACTATCGCCCGCCCGCTGCGCCAGAGCGGCTTAAACATTTTGCCCGTCGCCGCCGTTTCCGATTTAGCGTTAATCAGCGGCTGCTTGTGCCACCATTCCGGGCTGTATCCCCAATGGACAGGATCGAGATGAAGCGTCGCGTCACGTTCATTGAGCAACAGTACGCGCGTACCTGGCGCCACGTTATAGCGGCCAAGCGGCTCTGGATCGTAAGCGATATCCCGCTCGATACTGTTGCTCAAGGCTTCCAGATAAGCCTCACGGGATCGGTATTGAGTAAAACGTCCGCACATAATCTCCTCCTTTTCGATAAGCGTAGCAGCGAAAAACGGCAGGCCGCCCATGCCGTTCCCTTTTTTTCACGTGCTCGTAGCAGGCATAACTCGCCCTTTTGTAACGAAAGTTTATTAGTTACTGTCGCTTACCTTACCGCCGCAGGCTGAGCTGGACAGCCTGGCGGAAACAGCGTGATAGTACTGTTTTTTTATCAGGATCCTTATTGGGATTTATAAGCGTATATTATCTTTGCTTCGTCACTTACAGAGAACAGAGATGAAAAAAACGACCTTGCTTTTGCTGGCGTCCCTGATGGCTGTGCTGTCTGCTTCAGCATTCGCCTGTCCTAAGGGACAACATCCCCATGGCGGTACCGGTTCCCATCATAAAGGCGGCTATTGCTCTTACTGAGTCTTATTTTCAGAGCACCGCCCCCGAGTGATTTTTTATCAAGGCGCAAGCATTTATCAGCATGGCAAAGACCTGACACAGCAACATTGCGCCTTTTATAACGGCTTTAGATGAACAGGTTCAGCGCTCATCATCGCCGACCGCAAACAGCACTCCCCCCACCACAGATCGCCAGGCTCCCCCTGTCAGCAGTAAACTTAAAAAAGAACAGCATGCTGGCCGTCAGAAATCAGAGGGCAATGAACGGATAGCGCGCTAAAAACCTGTAACGGCGCTGAATAAAGTGTTTATCAGCCTCCGACAAGAAGGTTTCTTTACGCCTTTGAGCAGGTATGGCATCACCTTATTTTTTAAAAAAGGATAGCGATGGCATCAGGAAGATATCAGGTATACAGGCTGCCGCCCGACACGGACGGCAGGTGCTGGCCGTCAGGCATGCGCTTCGCGGTCCGCCAACAGCTGGTCGACAAACGCGACGATTTCCGGCTTATCCCGCTCTATTTGCGCTATTTTTTCGGCAAATTTCGGCAGATACGCCTTATGGGCATACAGTAGCGAATCCAGCACTTTGATGGCCGTATCGCCAGCCGGGATCAGCGGATTGATGGTAAACGCATGCAGCGCCGCGCCATAATCGCCGGTCACGGCCGCTTCGATAGTGGTTTCCTCCATCGCCTTCATCAGCTGGATCATGCCTCGCGCCGCAGGCGGCAGCGCTCCCCAACGCAGCGGCTCCGGGCCATGCGCGGTAATAGCTGCCGTCACTTCCACAATACAGTCGAAAGGCAGATCGGCAATGGCGCCGTTATTGCGCGTTGACACCACCATCTGTTTACCGGTGTTGTTCTGGATAGCGGCGATCAGATCGCAGGCCGCATCGCTGTAGTGTGCGCCGCCGCGCTGGCTCAGCTCTTCCGGTTTGTAGTTAAGGTTGACGTCCTTGTAGAGTTCAAACAGCCGCTTTTCGGTTTTTTTCACCACCTCGGCGCGCGTTTCATACTGCCTGAATTCTTCAACAGCGTGCGCCAGCATCGGCTCCTGTAAATAGTAATAGCGATGATAGCCGCACGGCAGGATGCCAAGGTGTTTGACCTGCTCATAGTGGAAAGGGATCTGGTGAATATTTTTCAGGCCTTCATCAGAGCGATCGCGCTGTTCCGGCGCATAGATTTTATCGATCAGTTCGGCGGTGCGTTCATTTCCTTTGTTGTCCCAGACGCGGTGCCAGTGAAAATGGTTAAGCCCGGCGAACTTGAAGTTTAGTTCCGCCTCGGGGGTCACCAGCAGCTCACAGGCCTGGGTGATATGGCTGAAAGGCACGTTGCACAGCCCCACCGTTTTTTCCCATTGACCATATTTTATCGCGGCTTCCGTCACCATCCCGGCCGGATTGGTAAAGTCGACCAGCCACGCGTTGGGACAAAGCACGCGCATATCGTCAATAATTTCCAGAATAACGGGAATGGTGCGGAACGCTTTAAACAGCCCGCCCGCACCGTTGGTTTCCTGCCCCAACAGGCCGTTGGCCAGCGGGATAACCTCATCTTTCAGGCGAGCATCCAGCAGCCCTACGCGAAACTGCGTGGTCACGTAGTCGGCATCTTTCAGCGCCGCTTTACGATCGAGCGTCAGATGAACCTGCCAGTCCAGTCCGGCCGCCGCAATCATACGCTTCGCCATATTGCCGACGATTTCCATTTTTTCGGTGCCGTCCGCAATATCCACCAGCCAGAGTTCCGCAATGGGTAACCGATCCTTGCGCAGGATCAGCCCTTCGATCAGTTCCGGGGTATAGCTGGATCCGCCGCCGATGGTGACAATCTTTATTTTGTTTTGCATACAAAAAGCTCCTTGAATGAGCGGACAGACAGAGAGTGGGCTGAAAGCAGGTAGCCCTGCCCCTCACCGCATGGATGATGAATGACTGAATAAAACCCGCTGGGCTTTATTTATGCCGGCTGTTCAGGTAGTGATACACCGCGCCCGTCAGCCCCGCGCTGTTGCCATGGCTGGCTCTGGCGACAGACACCGTCAGGCCATACCAGGCCAGATGCGCTTTGATCTCGTCGATAAAGCCTGGCCGTTCGGTTATGCCTCCCCCCAGGAAGACACATTCCGGATCGAACAGATGCGCCAGGTTATAAATGCCCGAGCAAAGATCCTGATAAAATTGCGTAACCAGCCGGACGCAAATTTTATTTCCCTGGTCATAGCCGGCGAATATCTCTTCGCCCGTGACCGTTTCCAGCGGCCTGTCGCTTATCAGCGAATAGCGCCTGCGCAGGACCGCCAGCGTGCAGTTTTCATTCATGGTGTAGCTGTTCAGCCGTCCCGCGCCCGGCCGTTCGCTGAGCAGGTAGCCGAATTCGCCCGCCCTGAAACGATGCCCGCGCACCAGCTCACCGTTGCAAAAGAGCGCGCCGCCAATGCCCGTGCCGATAGTCATCATCAGAAAATCCCGCATCGTCTGCGCGTTACCCAGCCAGCGTTCGGCCAGCAACGCGCAGTTGGCGTCGTTTTCTACGCTAACGGGCAGGCCGGTTTTATTTTGTAGCCACGCCTGTAAAGCAAAGCCGTCAAAATCGCGCAGGGAGCCGCCCATCGTAATAAAGCCCGTCCAGGGATCGACGTAGCCGGGAACGCTCAGGGCTATTCCTTCGCATTCGGAATGGCTCGCCAGCCATGCCTGAATCGACGCCAGTATGTGCTCGCCGGAAAAATTCGGGACCGCCGTTTTTTCCTGCGCCAGGATCTCGCCCTTCTCGTTCAGCACGCCCATTTTTAAGGCGGTTCCGCCAATATCGTAAGCTGCAATTCTCATCATTCACTCCGGCTTGTTGGCGGGCGGCATGGCATCGCCCGTCAGGCCTTTCCGGTCAGCCGGATTTAAAGGGATGCACCGTCAGAGGCGATAACCTCTTTATACCAGTCGAAGCTTTTCTTTTTGGCGCGGGAGAAATCGCCGCTGCCGTCATCGCTGCGGTTAACGTAAATAAAACCGTAGCGCTTATCGTACTGTCCCGTGCCGAAAGAGACGCAGTCCAGACAGCCCCAGGGCGTAAAGCCCATCAGATCGACGCCATCCTCCAGCACGGCTTTTTTCATCTGCACAATATGCTCGCGCAGGTAGCTGATACGGTAGTCGTCGTTGATCTCGCCGTTCTCCTCAACCTTATCGAACGCGCCGAAGCCGTTTTCCACGATAAACAGCGGTTTCTGGTAGCGTTCATAGAGCACGTTAAGCGTGTAGCGCAGGCCGACCGGATCGATCTGCCAGCCCCAGTCGGAAGCTTTTACGTGCGGATTTTTGCGGCTGCCGGGGAACGCCTCCAGCGGCGTATCGTCAGTTTGCCGGGCGGTCGCGTACTCTACGGCGTTGCTCATGTAGTAGCTGAAGCCAAGGTAGTCGGTGCAGCCTTCGCGCAGCGTCTGCTCGTCTTCCGGCGCCATATTGATAGTAAATCCGCGCTGCGCCCACTCTTTGCGAACCCAGGCAGGGTAAGCTCCGCGCATATGCACATCGCCAAACAGATAGCGCTGCTGCATCGCTTTGTGCGCGTACATTACGTCGTCCGGATGACAGGACCACGGATAGAGCGGCACCATCGCCAGCATGCAGCCAATTTTAAAATCCGGATTGATGGCGTGGCCCAGCTTCACCACTCTGGCGCTGGCAACAAACTGGTGATGCAGCACCTGGTACATCACTTCTTCAGGGTTTTCGTGATCGGTAAAAATGACGCCGGAGTTGCTGTAGCCATACAGCGGCTTGCGCCAGTTGCGCTGATTGTTGATCTCGTTAAAGGTCATCCAGTATTTCACTTTGTGCTTATAGCGCTTTAGCACCACTTCGCTGTAGCGCACAAAGAGGTCAATCAGCTCCCGGTTAAGCCAGCCGCCATACTGTTTAACCAGATGCAGCGGCATTTCAAAGTGCGACAGCGTGATCACTGGCTCAATGCCGTGCTTTAACAGCTCGTCAAAAACGTCATCATAAAACTTCAGGCCCGCCTCGTTAGGCTCGACCTCGTCGCCCTGCGGGAAAATACGCGTCCAGGCGACAGAGGTGCGGAAACACTTAAAGCCCATTTCCGCAAACAGCGCGATATCTTCCTTGTAACGATGATAAAAATCCGTGGCGAGGTGATTAGGATAATTTTTACCGGCAATCACGCCGTCGGTGATTTCTCTGTCCACACCGTGCGAACCGCCCGTCAGCACGTCGACAATGCTCGGGCCTTTGCCGCCCTCCTGCCAGCCGCCCTCAACCTGATGAGCAGCGACGGCGCCGCCCCATAAAAAATCAGCGGGTAATTTGTCAGACATAAATGGTTCCTTTTTAAAAACTACTGCGTACGGGTTTTGGTCAGCTCCTGCACTTCACGATGCAGGTAGATAATCTCTTCCACCAGCTCACGGCACAGCATGGCGTTCATCAGGTGATCCTGTGCATGCACCAGGATCAGGTTGACCGGGATTTTGCCGCAGCCTTCGTCCGCGCCGATCAGCTCAGTCTGGATCCTGTGTGCTTCACGCACGGCTTTTGTCGCCTCCAGCAGCGAGGCGTCTGCCTCTTCCCAGCTATGCTTTCGCGCCGCCTGGAGCGCCTGCATGGCAGCAGAGCGCGCTTCACCGGCATGGATAATCAGCTCCATCACCGTCGTTTCCATATCCTGTGGTGCATCCATTATTTGGTCTCCTCAGCCAGAACCATGCCGTCAGCCATTTCCGCTTCCTGTTGCAGCAGCTGGCGTTCATACATTTTGAAGAACGGGTAATAAATTAACGCCGACAGGCCAATCAGAAACGCGACCAGCACCACCGCGCGCCAGTCCCACCCCGTAGACCAGGCAGCGCCAATCGGGCCGGGCGTAGTCCACGGCGCCAGGGAAATGGCATGGTTAATCAGGTTGGTGCGCGTCGCTGTCCAGGCGATAACCGCGTTGATCAGCGGCGTGGTCACAAAGGGAATAAACAGCAGCGGATTCATTACTACCGGCGAACCGAAAATGATGGGCTCGTTGATATTGAACATGCCGGGAACCAGGCCCAGACGACCGATCGAGCGCAGATGGGCAGACTTGCTGCGCAGATAAAGGATCACCAGACCCATAGTCGCGCCGGAGCCACCCACCGTAATAAAGAACTGCCAGAACGGCTCAACAAAGACTTTGGTGACCTCCTGCCCCGCGTTAAGCGCTTCCTGGTTAATACCCAGGTTAGCCAGCCAGAACGCCTGGAGCAGGCCGCCGACGATTGCCGCGCCGTGGATGCCGGCAAACCAGAGCAGATGGCACAGCAGCACGGCTATCAGCACGGCGGGCAATGAGTCCGCAGCGGACAGGATTGGCGCAAACAGAGACATAATTGCCTGCGGCAGGATCAGCCCGAAATGGCTCTCCATAAGCAGATTCAGCGGATAAAGCGTGAGGAAAATAACCAGGATCGGGATCAGCAGATCGAAAGACTGCCGGATTTTGGGCGGCACCTGTTCGGGAAGCTTAAAGCCGATATTGTATTTCGTCAGCAGATGCATGATTTCGGTACAGTACAGGCTGATAAGAATGGCGGTGAAGATGCCCTCACCGCCCAGAGAGGCAACCGACAGCGCACCATCTTTTTGCGGCGCGGCGACCACCAGAAAGGTCATCAGCGAGAGCAGCGCGGCCATCAGGCCGTTGAGCTTATAGCTCTGCGCCAGGTTATAGGCGATAGCGCTGGTGATGAAGACGGCCATAATCCCCATCGTCATATTGTAAGGCATCATCAGCTGGTCGTTATATTGCCTGACGATGCCCAGCCACCATTTTGCAAAAGCCCACTGGCTGTTTTCACTGAACGGCGGATGAGAAAACAACAGCATAAAGGAACCTACAATTAAAAACGGCATGGAAGCAATAAAGCCATCTTTAATAGCGACAACATGTCTTTGTGAAGATAAGCGCGCGGCTACCGGACTGATACGATTTTCAATCACCCCAAACAGCGAATCGGCCAGTGTGCTCATTATGCCCCCTGATGAGATTCAATAAGCGACAGGGCGGATTGCAGAATTTTTTCGCCGTTAAGCATCCCATAATCCATGGTGTTAATAACGGCAACCGGTTTATGGTATTCGGCCGCGCATTTCTGAAAATCATTGAGCTTGTATTTGATTTGCGGGCCCAGCAGGCAGCAGTCAAAATCAGCGATCTTTTCGCTGAACTCTTCCATGCCAACTGCCTGAATTTTCGTATCAATCCCGAGCTTTACGGCGGCCTTTTCCATCCGCTGCACCACCATGCTTGTGGACATGCCTGCAGAGCAACATAATAATATCTTGATCATAACATCCCCCTTTGTTTCCTGAATTTTTACGCGCCATTCGATCAGCCTGCAACCGGTTACAGATCCTCTTTTTGCTTTTTGTGATCCATCACCCACTCATTCAGTAATTTATTTATCGCTAAACATAAAATAATGTGAGACCGGTTACAGATTATTTATTTATGACGCACCTGAATATATTTACCGTGCATCATTTAATCTTTTCTGGCGTGGCGAGAAAAAAATGCGGGTTTTAACCGCTGCGTTTTTGGTTACAATAAGCGGCCGATACAGAAAGGAAACTCTCCATGATTACGATGCTGGATGTGGCCAGGCGTGCTGGCGTCTCAAAAGCGACCGTTTCTCGCGTGCTGGCCGGGCATGGCTACGTGTCGAAAACGGTGCGGGACAAGGTCATGAGCGCCGTGGAGGAGATGGGCTACCGGCCTAACTTACTGGCGCGTAATCTGGCGACCAACCGCAGCCAGAGCATTGGCCTGATGGTGCCCAATACCCTTTATAACGGCCCCTTTTTTAGCGAGCTGCTCTATCAGGTAGCGACGCTGACCGAACAGCTGGGGTCGCAGCTGGTGCTGGCCGACGGCAAACACACGGCGGACCAGGAGCGGCAGGCCATCAATTTTTTGATCGACAGCCGCTGCGATGCCCTGATCATTTATCCAAGATCGTTGAGCGTAGAAGAGATCGACGCGCTGATCCCGACGATCAGTAAGCCAATGCTGATCCTGAACCGCAGTTTAAAAACGTTCCCACACTATGCCGTCTGCGCCGATCATGAAAACGATACGTTCCAGGCGGTAGATTATCTGATTGGCCAGGGACATCGGGAAATCGCGTTTATCAAAGGCATGGCGGGATCACACACCGGTCTCAGTCGACTGAACGGCTATTTATCCGCGCTAAAACGGCATGAGATTACGCCACATCCGGCGCTGATGCTGGAAGGCGGCTGGACTAACGAGAGCGGCAGGCTGGCGGCCTGCGAGCTGCTGCGGCGCAACGTCAGGTTTTCCGCTATTGTCGCCAGTAATGACGATATGGCGATCGGCGCCGCCTGCGCGCTGAGCGCCGTGGGGCTGAAAGTGCCGGACGATGTCTCCCTGCTCAGCTTTGATGATATCCCCGTCGCCGCCTATGTGACGCCAGCGCTGACTACCGTACGCGTGCCGGTTGCAAAGATGGTGTCCAGCGCGATGATGCAGCTGGCGAAAATGCTGGATGGCGGGCAGGTCGAGCCGCTGGCGCTGATGCCGGGCGAACTGATCCGCCGACAGTCGGTGGGGATCGGGCCTTATGGTAAGGCACAGGAGAGATGAAGCCTGCCAGGGATCGGCAAGCCGTTATCTTACTTTTCCCGTTACAAACCCGGCGATCTCACGGTTTCCTGAGGTATAGCCTGGGGATTCTCTCTCCCGTCAGATGTGCTGTTATAACTCTGTAGCGATCACACCACTTTTGCATGAAACAGTAGAATTATTTATATTATCTGCAAATTTTTCAAAGGCGATGGCATTGCCACGCTTAGAGCAATCACTAAAAGGGAGCACGGCACGTCATGTAGCCCCAGGATATTGTGTGGTGAAGAGATCCGGACATCTTAATAATCAGATGTGGAAACGGTTCAGGGATGCCCCTTTTAATAGTGGGTTATAACCTGTTTCCATTGCGAGACGGGGCGTTAGCACTATTTAAACTGCGCTTATTATGTACCGTTTTAAAAGGATTTGGATAAAGGCCTGGAATATAAAAAGCCAACATAAAATTTACATCCTATGTTGGCTACATATTGCAAAACTCAGCTTACATGTGCTGAATCATAGCATCGCCAAACTCTGAAGATTTCAGCAGCTTAGCGCCATCCATCAGACGTTCGAAGTCATAGGTAACGGTTTTGGCCGCGATGGCACCTTCCATACCTTTAACAATCAGGTCTGCGGCTTCGAACCAGCCCATGTGACGCAGCATCATTTCTGCGGACAGAATAACGGAACCCGGGTTCACTTTATCCTGACCTGCATATTTAGGCGCCGTACCGTGGGTGGCTTCAAACAGCGCACATTCGTCGCCGATGTTTGCGCCAGGTGCGATACCGATACCGCCAACCTGCGCCGCCAGGGCGTCGGAGATGTAATCGCCGTTCAGGTTCATACAGGCGATAACGTCATATTCTGCCGGACGCAGCAGGATCTGCTGCAGGAACGCATCGGCGATCACGTCTTTGATAACGATCTCTTTGCCGGTGTTCGGGTTTTTGATCTTCATCCACGGGCCGCCGTCAATCAGCTCGCCGCCGAACTCGTCTTTCGCCAGCTGGTAACCCCAGTCTTTGAATGCGCCTTCGGTGAACTTCATGATGTTGCCTTTGTGCACCAGGGTCACAGAATCGCGATCGTTGGTGATGGCGTATTCAATCGCCGCGCGTACCAGGCGCTTGGTGCCTGCTTCTGAACATGGCTTCACGCCGATGCCGCACTGCTCAGGGAAGCGAATTTTCTTCACGCCCATTTCGTCGCGCAGGAATTTGATCACCTTATCCGCTTCCGGCGTACCGGCTTTCCACTCGATACCGGCATAGATATCTTCGGAGTTTTCGCGGAAGATCACCATATCGGTCTCTTCAGGACGTTTAACCGGGCTTGGCGTGCCGGTATAGTAACGGACCGGGCGCAGACAGATATAAAGATCCAGCTGCTGGCGCAGGGCCACGTTCAGGGAACGAATACCGCCGCCAACTGGCGTGGTCAGTGGGCCTTTAATCGCCACACGGTACTCTTTGATTAAATCGAGGGTTTCCTGCGGTAGCCAGACGTCCTGGCCGTACAGCTCTACTGATTTCTCACCGGTATAAATTTCCATCCAGGAAATTTTACGCTCACCGTTATAAGCTTTCTGCACGGCGGCATCGACCACCTTGATCATCACGGGAGAAACGTCGACCCCAATACCGTCACCTTCAATAAAAGGGATGATTGGATTGTTTGGGACGTTCAGCTTGCCCTGATCCAGGGTGATTTTCTGACCTTCCGCCGGAACAACTACTTTGCTTTCCATTAACCTCTCCTTCGAGCGCTTTTTTGTTAATGATTTGTAAGATGCGCGTCAATACTACTCGAATATTCACGCCGCGCCAATCTTCACCGCTTTGCGTTATAATGCGCCCATTGTGAACAAGTGCAAAGACTATGCGTAAATCTTCCGTTAATAATCACCGCCTTAAACGATTCAGCCCGGCCCGCAGCGCCAAAGCCGCCGACAAGGGGCCAAGGCGTGTTATCGTTTTTAACAAACCCTTTGACGTCCTGCCGCAGTTCAGCGACGAGGCAGGCCGCAGCACGTTAAAAGATTTTATTCCCGTTAGCGGCGTTTATGCTGCCGGCCGTCTGGACCGCGACAGCGAAGGCCTGATGGTGCTGACCAACGACGGCGCGCTGCAGGCTAAGCTGACGCAGCCGGGCAAACGCACCGGAAAAATCTATTATGTTCAGGTGGAAGGCGCACCGGGCGAGCGTGATATTCAGCCGCTGCGCGATGGCGTTAATCTGAAAGATGGCCCTACGCTGCCCGCTGGCGTAGAAATCGTCGAGGAGCCGGAGTGGATTTGGCCGCGCAACCCGCCGGTACGCGAGCGCAAGGCTATTCCCACCAGCTGGCTGAAAATCACTTTATTCGAGGGTCGGAACCGTCAGGTGCGGCGCATGACCGCCCATATCGGCTTCCCTACCCTGCGTCTGATCCGCTTTGCTATGGGCAATACGGAGCTGCAAAACTTATCGCCCGGCGAATGGCGCGACGTCACCGGCGACTTTCCCCTCTGAGCCTGCAAGGAGTCAGCATGTTTAAACCGCACGTTACCGTAGCCACCGTCGTTCAGGCGGAAGGCCAGTTTTTGGTGGTTGAGGAAATGGTGCGCGGCCGCGCCACCTGGAACCAGCCCGCAGGCCACCTGGAAGCCAACGAGACCCTGCTGCAGGCCGCCGCGCGCGAGCTGTACGAGGAGACGGGCCTGGAGGCCGTTCCTCAGGTTTTTCTGCGGCTTCATCAATGGATCGCGCCCGACAATACGCCGTTTCTGCGTTTTTTGTTCGCGCTGGATTTACCGAAAATGCTGCCGACCAGCCCTCAGGATCGCGATATCGATCGCGCATTATGGTTGCCGCCGGAGGCGATTATCGGTGCGAAAAAGCTCCGTTCGCCGCTGGTTGCCGAAAGTTTGCGGATTTATCAGCAGGGCGTACGCTATCCGCTTGAGGTGCTGAGCGCGTTCCAGTGGCCCTTTAGCGAGGATGCGCCCGCCGCCGACGCGTGGTAGAATATGCCGCAATTTTAAAGTGCAGCCTTTAACTGCAACTCAAAGTCGGGTATTTCTCATGTCATTAGGTAAAAAAGTGATCGTCGGTATGTCCGGCGGCGTGGACTCCTCCGTTTCCGCCTGGTTACTGCAACAGCAGGGCTATCAGGTTGAAGGCCTGTTTATGAAAAACTGGGAAGAGGACGACGGTGAGGAATACTGTACCGCAGCGGAAGACCTGGCGGATGCGCAGGCGGTCTGCGACAAGCTGGGCATCCACCTGCATACGGTGAACTTTGCGGCGGAATACTGGGACAACGTGTTCGAGCATTTCCTCGAAGAGTATAAGGCTGGCCGCACCCCTAACCCGGATATTCTCTGCAACAAAGAGATCAAATTCAAAGCCTTCCTGGAGTTCGCGGCCGAAGATCTGGGCGCGGATTTTATCGCTACCGGTCACTACGTGCGTCGCCGCGACGTTGACGGCAAAAGCCAGCTTTTGCGCGGTCTGGACGACAACAAAGACCAAAGCTACTTCCTCTACACGCTGGGCCATGAGCAAATTGCGCAGAGCCTCTTTCCGGTTGGTGAACTGACCAAGCCAGAAGTGCGCCGCATTGCCGAAGATCTGGAACTGGTGACGGCGAAGAAGAAAGACTCTACCGGCATCTGCTTTATCGGCGAACGCAAGTTCCGCGATTTCCTGGGGCGCTATCTGCCCGCTCAGCCCGGCGCTATCGTCAGTACGGAAGGCGACGTGGTGGGCGAGCATCAGGGGCTGATGTATCACACGCTGGGCCAGCGCAAAGGACTGGGGATCGGCGGTACCAAAGAAGGCAGCGAAGAGCCGTGGTACGTGGTGGATAAAGACGTGGCGAACAATCTGCTGGTGGTTGCGCAGGGTCACGACCATCCGCGCCTGATGTCGGTCGGGCTGATCGCCCAGCAGCTGCATCTGGTCGACCGCGAAATTATCGCCGCGCCAATGCGCTGCACGGTGAAAACCCGCTATCGCCAGAGCGATATTCCCTGTACGGTAACGCCGCTGGGTGCCGATCGGCTGGAAGTGCGTTTTGACGAGCCGGTCGCGGCGGTCACGCCGGGCCAGTCCGCCGTGTTCTATCAGGGTGAAATCTGTCTGGGCGGCGGCATTATCGAAGAGCGTCTGCCGCTTTAAAAAGGTTATGCCGGGCGGGCCTCTGTCCGGCGGCGCATACAGGAGTTACCGTGGCGAAAAATTATTACGACATTACGCTGGCCCTCGCGGGCATCTGCCAGGGCGCGCACCTGGTGCAGCAGCTGGCGCATCAGGGACACTGCCCGCCCGAGTCGCTAAAGGTGTCGCTGTCGAGCGTGGTCGATCTCAACCCCTCCTCGACGCTCGCCGTTTACGGTGGCAAAGAAGAGAACCTGCGCTTCGGGCTGGAGACGCTGATTGCCGTGCTGAACAGCAGCAGCCGTCACGGCGCGGGCGCGGAGCTGACGCGCTATACCCTGAGCATGATGGTGCTGGAGCGCAAGCTGAGCGCCAGTAAAACCGCGCTGGACGAACTCTCAAAACGCATTGCGCAGCTGGATCGCCAGCTGGCGCATTACGACCTGGAATCCGATACGCTGCTGAGCGCTATGGCCGCCATCTATGTGGATGTGATTAGCCCGCTTGGCCCGCGTATCCAGGTCACCGGCTCGCCCGCCGTGCTGCAAAACTCGCAAATTCAGAGCAAAGTCCGCGCCGCGCTGCTGGCCGGTATTCGCTCCGCCGTACTCTGGCATCAGGTAGGCGGCGGCCGCCTGCAGCTGATGTTTTCACGCAATCGCCTTGTGAAAGAGGCGAAACAAATTTTATCCCGTTGTCCCCAACCTCTTTAATCTTCAGGAGTTACACTGATGGAATTATCCTCTCTGACTGCCGTCTCCCCTATTGATGGCCGTTATGGCGACAAAGTCAGCCCGCTGCGCGCTATTTTCAGCGAATTTGGCCTGCTGAAATTCCGCGTTGAGGTTGAAGTACGCTGGTTACAGAAACTGGCCGCCTGCGCAGAGATCAAGGAAGTTCCTGCATTTGACGCTGACGCAAACGCTTACCTTGATGCCATTGTCGCTAATTTCAACGAAGAAGACGCCGCGCGTATTAAAACCATCGAGCGTACCACCAACCATGATGTCAAAGCGGTTGAGTATTTCCTGAAAGAGAAAGTAGAGCCGGTTGCCGCGCTGCACGCCGTATCTGAATTTATTCACTTCGCTTGTACTTCTGAAGATATCAACAACCTCTCGCATGCGCTGATGCTTAACACTGCGCGTCGTGAAGTCATCGTGCCCTACTGGAACAAAATTATCGCGGCGGTTAAAGACCTGGCGGTACAGTATCGCGATATTCCGCTGCTTTCCCGTACACACGGCCAGCCCGCCACGCCTTCCACGCTCGGCAAGGAGATGGCGAACGTCGCCTACCGCTTTGAGCGCCAGCTGCGTCAGCTGGAGCGCATCGAGGTGCTGGGTAAACTCAACGGCGCGGTCGGCAACTACAACGCCCACATCGCCGCCTACCCGGAAGTGGACTGGCACCAGATGAGCGAAAGCTTCGTCACCTCGCTGGGCATTACCTGGAACCCCTACACCACCCAGATCGAGCCGCACGACTACATTGCCGAAATGTTTGACTGCATCGCGCGCTTCAATACCATTCTGATCGACTTCGATCGCGACGTGTGGGGCTATATCGCGCTGAACCACTTTAAGCAGAAAACCATTGCGGGCGAAATTGGCTCCTCCACCATGCCGCATAAGGTCAACCCAATCGACTTTGAAAACTCCGAGGGCAACCTGGGGCTGGCTAACGCCGTGATGCAGCACCTGGCAAGCAAGCTGCCGGTTTCCCGCTGGCAGCGCGATCTGACCGACTCTACGGTGCTGCGCAACCTGGGCGTTGGCATGGGCTATGCGCTGATTGCCTACCAGGCGACGCTGAAAGGCGTGTCCAAACTGGAAGTGAACCGCGATCGTCTGCTGGACGAACTGGATCACAACTGGGAGGTGCTGGCGGAGCCGATCCAGACCGTGATGCGCCGTTACGGTATTGAAAAACCTTATGAAAAACTGAAAGAGCTGACGCGCGGCAAGCGCGTGGATGCCGCGGGGATGAAAGCCTTTATTGACGGGCTGGCGCTGCCGGAAGAAGAGAAAACCCGCCTGAAGCTGATGACGCCGGCCAACTATCTGGGCCGCGCGGTGCAGATGGTCGACGAGCTGCCGTAATTTTCCGCGCGACGTCTGGTTCGCGCTACATCAGAAGGCCGACGCAAGTCGGCCTGTGTTAATCTATTGTTTATCTGCTTTAACCTATACTTTCCTCAGATCGTAATCGGCCCCGGTCTTTGACCGAATCTACTGAAAGGATAATGTTATGCGCGTATTGATTGTGGAAGATAATCCCTTACTGCGTCATCATCTGGCCGTGCAGCTGCGCGAAATGGGCCATCAGGTAGATGCGGCGGAAGATGCCAAAGAAGCTGACTATTTTCTTACCGAACATACCCCCGATATTACCCTGGTCGATTTAGGCCTGCCGGATGAAGACGGCATGACGATGATCCGCCGCTGGCGCGGTCTGGAAGTCAAACAGCCGATCCTGGTGCTGACGGCTCGCGAAGGCTGGCAGGCTAAGGTAGAAGCGCTGGAAGCCGGTGCCGATGACTACGTGACCAAGCCTTTTCATATTGAAGAAGTGGTGGCCCGTATGCAGGCGCTGATGCGGCGCAACAGCGGCCTGGCTTCACAAATCATCTCGCTGGCGCCTTTTCAGGTCGATCTGTCGCGGCGCGAGCTGAGCGTCAACGAGCAACAAATTAAGCTGACCGCTTTTGAATACACCATTATCGAAACGCTGATCCGCAATGCCGGTAAGGTCGTCAGCAAAGATTCGCTAATGCTCCAGCTTTATCCCGACGCTGAACTGCGTGAGAGCCACACCATCGACGTATTGATGGGGCGCCTGCGTAAAAAAATTCAGGCCGTCTGGCCGCAGGATGTGATCACCACCGTCCGCGGGCAGGGTTATCGGTTCGATCTTTAATGACGTTACTTCGTCCTGATACGCCTTTTTCACTGCGCGCCCGCTTTCTGTTAGCTACGGCGGCGGTCGTGCTGATCCTGTCGCTCTCTTATGGCATGGTGGCCGTTGTCGGCTACGTGGTCAGTTTTGATAAAAACACCTACCGGGTAATGCGCGCGGAGAGCAATCTCTTTTTTACGCTGGCGCAGTGGCAGAATAACCAGTTAACCATTGCCCAGCCCGAGCGGGTATCGCTTAACTTCCCTACCCTGGTTTTTATCTATAACGAGGACGGCAAGCTGCTGTGGCAGCTGCGCGACGTGCCGGAGATCCGTTCTCGCATCAAGCGAGAATGGCTTAAACGCGCTGATTTCTATGAAATTGACGCCGATAACAACATCAGTCGCCAGGCGCTGGGCGATAATAAGGAAGCGCAAAATAAGCTGACCGCCTATGACGACGATAACAACGACACTTTTACCCACTCGGTAGCGGTAAACCGCTACGCGGCGACGCCGACCCTTCCGGCGTTGACCGTGGTCGTGGTGGATTCTATTCCTCAGGAGCTGCAGCATTCCGACGTGGTATGGTCGTGGTTCAGCTATGTGCTGCTGGTCAACCTGCTGCTGGTCATTCCTTTGCTGTGGCTGGCCGCGCACTGGAGCCTGCGGCCGATAGGCCTGCTGGCCGCACAGCTGCGCGAGCTGGAGCACGGCACGCGCGAAACCCTGGCCGACGAAACGCCGCAGGAGCTGCAAAGCCTGGTGCGCAACCTGAATTTCCTGCTGGATAACGAGCGTCAGCGCTACACCCGCTATCGCACCACGCTCAGCGATCTGACCCACAGCCTGAAAACGCCGCTGGCGGTGCTGCAAACCACGCTGCGTTCGCTGCGCGGCGGCCGCAACCTTTCCGTCGAGCAGGCCGAACCTATTATGCTGGAGCAGATCAGCCGTATCTCGCAGCAGATCGGCTACTATCTGCACCGTGCCAGCATGCAGGCCGATCACAACGTGCTGAAGCGCGAGCTGCATTCCGTGCCGGCGCTGCTGGACAGCCTCTGTTCGGCACTGAACAAGGTTTATCAGCTGAAAGGCGTGGAGCTGACGCTGGATATCTCGCCGGAAATTACCTTTGTCGGCGAGCAAAATGACTTTATGGAAGTGCTGGGTAACGTGCTGGATAATGCCTGCAAGTACTGCCTGGAATTTGTGGAAATCCGGGGTCGCCAGACCGACGATGAGCTGCATTTGATCGTGGAAGACGACGGGCCGGGCATTCCGGAAAGCAAACGCGATATGATTTTTATTCGCGGTCAGCGCGCCGACACGTTGCGTCCCGGCCAGGGCATTGGTCTGGCCGTAGCGCGCGATATCGTGGAGCAGTATGCCGGCGATATCATCGCCACCACCAGCGAACTGGGCGGCGCCCGAATGGAAGTCATCTTCCGCCGTCAGGAAGTGGTCGGCGAAAAACCCTGAAGGCGGCTATTTGCGGCGGCGGCCGCAAATGCTTTTCCCTGCCATCCTTTCCGACTGTTATAATCGATGAAATTCAGCGTTTCAGGAAGACCCATTATGGATTATCAGCTCGATCTCAACTGGCCCGATTTTATCCAGCGCTATTGGCAAAAGCGTCCCGTCGTGCTCAAGCGCGGCTTTAAAAATTTTGTCGATCCTATTTCGCCGGACGAGCTGGCCGGTCTTGCGATGGAAAACGAGGTCGACAGCCGCCTGGTCAGTCATGACAACGACAAGTGGCAGGTCGCGCACGGGCCGTTTGAAAGCTTTGACCACCTTGGCGAAAACAACTGGTCGCTGCTGGTGCAGGCGGTCGACCACTGGCACGAGCCGTCGGCCGCGCTGATGCGCCCTTTCCGCTTTCTGCCGGACTGGCGCACTGACGATCTGATGATCTCCTTCTCCGTGCCCGGCGGCGGTGTTGGTCCGCATCTGGATCAGTACGATGTCTTTATCATTCAGGGCACCGGCCGTCGCCGCTGGCGCGTGGGCGAAAAAGTGGCCATGAAGCAGCACTGTCCGCATCCGGACCTGCTACAGGTCGAGCCGTTCGACGCGATTATTGATGAGGAAATGGAACCGGGCGATATCCTTTATATTCCGCCAGGATTCCCACACGAAGGCTACTCGCTGGAAAGCGCGATTAACTATTCCGTTGGCTTCCGCGCGCCAAGCGGCCGCGAGCTGATTAGCGGCTTTGCGGACTATGTGCTGTCGCGCGAGCTGGGCAGCCGTCGCTTTACCGATCCGGACGTGCCAGCGCGTGAAAATACCGCAGAAATTCTGCCGCAGGAGCTGGACGGTATCCGCGAAATGATGCTGGAAGTGATTAACCAGCCGGAACACTTTAACCAGTGGTTTGGCGAGTTTATCTCCCAGTCCCGCCACGAACTGGATGTGGCGCCGCCGGAACCCCCTTACCAGCCGGATGAGATTTACGACGCGCTGCAACAGGGCGACAGCCTGCAACGTCTGGGCGGCCTGCGCGTGCTGTCTATTGGCGATGCCGTGTTCGTTAACGGCGAGCAGCTTGAATCGCAGCGGCCGGACGCATTGCGGGTGTTAGCGAATCAGCATTCCGTGCACGCGGCGGATCTGGGCGAGGCGCTGGACGATCCGTCTTTCCTGGCGCAGCTGGCGGCATTGGTTAACAGCGGCTACTGGTACTTCAGCGAAGAAGAATAACCGTAACGGCCCTGATTTCAGGGCCGTTTTTACTTGCTCAGGATTTTTTCGCTTTTTCCGCCGTCAGCGCCGCGATGCGCATAATCACCGTCACCGTTTTTTCCATAATATCCAGCGAGGCGAACTCGTGCTTGCCGTGATAGTTATAGCCGCCGGTAAAAATGTTCGGGCAAGGCAGTCCCTTAAACGACAGCGCCGCGCCGTCGGTCCCGCCGCGTATCGGCTTCGTCACCGGCTCCACGCCGCTTTCCCGCATCGCCTGTAGCGCCAGCTCAATAATATGCGCATGCACTTCGACCTTTTCGCGCATGTTGTAATAGCTGTCTTCCGTCTGCACGTCAATGCTGACGCCCGGCTGTTTGCCCTCGCTCAGCGTGGCGGCGATATCTTTCATCACCTGTTTTCTGGCTTCAAAGCTGTCGCGGTCGAAATCGCGGATGATGTAGTGCAGCTCCGCTTTATCCACGCTGCCTTTGATACCGTGCAGATGGTAAAAGCCCTCATAGCCTTCAGTCTGCTCCGGCACCTCTTTTTCCGGCATGGCGGCGTGAAAACGCATCGCCAGATCCAGCGCGTTGACCATTACGCCTTTAGCGCTGCCGGGATGCACGTTGTTGCCGACAATCTTCACGGTAGCGGAAGCGGCATTGAAATTCTCATATTCAAACTCGCCCAGATCGCTGCCGTCGATGGTATAGGCCCACTCGGCGCCAAAAGCCGCCACGTCGAAACAGCTGGTGCCTTTGCCTATTTCTTCGTCCGGGGTAAAAGCGATGCGGATATCACCATGCGGCACGTTCTCGCTTTTCAGCCGGGCGATAGCCGTCATGATCTCCGCCACGCCCGCTTTATCATCCGCGCCCAGCAGCGTTTTACCATCGGTGGTGATCAGCGTGTGGCCCGTCAGGCGGTGCAGCACGGGGAACATCACCGGCGACAGCACCTCATCGCCAATGCCCAGCGCGATGTCGCCGCCGCGATAGTTCTCAACGATCTGCGGATTAACATTTTTACCGGTAAAGTCCGGCGACGTGTCCATATGGGCGATAAACCCGATGGTTGGTACAGGCCAGGCAACGTTTGCAGGCAGGGTCGCCATAACGATGGCGTGCCCGCTCAGCGTGACGTCGCTCAGCCCCAGCGCTTCCAGCTCCTGTTTTAACTCACGAGCCAGCCGCCATTGCCCTTCCGTACTGGGAACCTGCCGAACATGTGCTTTGGACTGCGTGTCGAATGAAACATAGTGCAAGAAGCGTTCGAGTAAATTTGTCATCTGCCTTCCCTCTGAGTGCGGACGGTTATTATCTGTTATTTTGCCCGACGTTTATTGCGTCAGGTCAGTTACCTGCTCGGATCCTGCGGCTTCGGCGCGCCCCCGCCCGGAAGGCTAAAGGCGCACGGATAGTGGATCAGACTGTAAAAACGCACCGGCGCTGTGCCGTCATTGCGGTAGCTGTGCGGCGTATCGGCCTGAAAACGCAGCCCTTCGCCTGCTTTAAGCGTATGCCATTGCGCGCCGGTCGCCAGCCGGAGTTCGCCTTCAATAACGACAACGTGTTCAATTACGCCGCGCTCATGGGCGGAAGACTCGCTGAGCGCGCCGGCGGCCAGCTCAACCACCAGCATGTCAAAACCCAACTGGCGATCGAAGGGAAACAGCGGGCTGGCCTGCATGGTCGTATGCTGCTGTCGCCAGCCATCGGTTCCTACGCTGCGAAGAAAGGCGCTCTCAGGGGCGGGGTCGGCAATAAAATGCGAGAAAGGCACGTTAAAACCGGTCGCTATCTTCCATAGCGTCGCCACGGTTGGGCTGGATTCGCCGCGTTCTACCTGGCCAAGCATCGCTTTGCTGACGCCTGTCTGCACGGCGGCTTCCGTCAGGCTCCAGCCGCGCGCCAGGCGCAGCGCTCTCAGAATACGACCAGGTTCCGGTAGTGTTTGTGGCATCAAAACTCCCCCGTTTTTTTCCTTAGCATAACACTTGTGCGTTATAGCGCACAGTGCTAGCTTGTGCGTTATAACGGTCAATCGGGAGAGGATCATGCGTCCTGCCTTTTCTTTACGTCACCTGACTTTTCCTGCCGTGGTGGCGGGATTTGTCGCGGTGCTGGTGGGCTACACCAGCTCTGCCGCCATTATTTTCCAGGCCGCCGGGGCCGCCGGCGCAACGGCGGCGCAGACTGGCGGCTGGCTAAGCATGTTGGGTCTGGCAATGGGCGTGACCTCAATTGGGCTGTCGATCTATTATCGCGCGCCCGTGCTGACGGCCTGGTCTACGCCGGGCGCGGCGCTGCTGGTCACCAGCCTGCCCGGCACGCCGATGCCGGAAACCATCGGCGTATTTATCTTTGCTTCCGGGCTGATTTTTCTCTGCGGCGTGACCGGCCTGTTTGCACGCCTGATGAACCATATTCCGCAGGCGATTTCCGCCGCCATGCTGGCGGGTATTTTATTGCGTTTTGGTCTGGATGCTTTCGCCTCGCTGCAGCCTGATTTTACGCTGACGGCCAGCATGTGCCTGGCTTACCTGTTAGCGCGCCGTTTTCTGCCGCGCTACGCCATTGTGCTGACGCTGCTGGTGGGTCTGGCCGTCGCGGCGATAAAAGGAGAGATCCACCTTTCGCAGCAGCCGCTGACCTTTGCCGTGCCGGCATTTATCGCGCCGCATTTTAGCTGGTCATCGCTGCTCGGCATTGGCGTTCCCTTTTTTATAGTGACGATGGCCTCACAGAATGCACCCGGCATCGCCACGCTGAAAGCGGCAGGCTATCCGGTGCCCGTTTCGCCGCTGATGAGCTGGACCGGGCTGGCTTCGCTGCTGCTCTCTCCTTTCGGCGGTTTTTCCGTCTGTATCGCGGCCATTACGGCGGCAATCTGTATGGGGCCGGACGTGCATCCCGATCCGCAGCGTCGCTACTGGGGCGCGGTCTGCGCAGGCTTTTTCTATCTGCTGGCGGGCCTGTTTGGCGGCGCGATTGGTCAGCTGTTCAGCGCGCTGCCGCCTGCGCTTATTCATACCCTCGCCGGGCTGGCGCTGCTGGGAACAATAGCGGGCAGCCTGCAGCGCGCGCTGGCGGAGGATAAACAACGTGACGCTGCGGTGATTACCTTTCTGATCACGGCGTCGGGCCTGTCGCTACTGGGGATTGGCGCGGCGTTCTGGGGGCTGGTGGGTGGGATAGTGGCGCATCTGGTGTTTTGTTTGCCACGCCGCTAAGACGGGTTGCCGATTTGAACGCTATTTTACCGGCTGGCGTGACTGCCGTTGCGCCAGAGACTATGCGCGCGGCCTGCTGTATCAGCCACGCTGCCAAAGGCAAAGCACAGATACAGTCGTGACTCAGAGCGCTAATCACCTTGCGTGCCTCCTCGCTATAATGAGGATTACCCGGCGCGCTGCGTGCCGGGCGCAACCAAAGAGGTGAAATTTGATTAAATATAGCGTGTTATACCCGAACGTTGAAAACGGTGAGTTCGATCATGACTACTATCGCGATGTGCATCTGCCGCTGATCCAGGCAAGGATGGGCGACTATCTGGTGTCCTTCTCCATCGACAAAATCATTGGCACACCTGAAGGTACGCCAGCACCTTATGTTGCCGCCTGCCATCTGGTTTGCCGCTCTGTCGAGGATCTGCAAAAAGGCATGGAAGGCCATATCGATGAGATTGTGGGTGATGTTGCAAACTTTACTAATATCAAGTCAGTGAAGTGGATTTCTGAAGTCGTGGCGTAACACTGGCGAAAAGGCGGAAGCCATCCCGCCTGAACTGCATTTTTGCCTGAGAAACGTAACGGCAATCATATACACAATCGCAAAAGCCATGCAGAAAAAGGACGGCAGGTTGCCGTCCCATATGGCATGGGTTACTTGATCTTCGCCAGCAGACGCTGCACAAATTCCGGCACCACCTCGCTTGCCAGTCCGTACTCTTTCTCTTCGAATTCGCTGCCGACCTGGCTTGGCTCCAGGTTCAGCTCGACGGTGTGGGCGCCCTGCAGTTTCGCCTCATGCACAAAGCCCGCCGCCGGATAGACGTGGCCGGAGGTGCCGATAGCGATAAAGTAGTCCGCCTGCGCCAGCGCCTGATAGATCTCATCCATCTGTAGCGGCATTTCGCCAAACCACACCACGTGCGGCCGCAGCACCGACGGGAACTGACAGCAGTGGCAGCGATCGTCTTCCTTGACGTCTTCCTGCCAGTGCAGCACCTGGCCGCTGGAGACGCAGCGTACCTTCAGCAGCTCGCCGTGCATATGGATAACGTTACGACTGCCCGCGCGTTCGTGCAGGTTATCAATATTTTGCGTCACCAGCAGAAAGTGGTCGCCCAGCGCGGCTTCCAGCTCGGCCAACGCTTTGTGCGCCGCATTGGGCTGGATATCACCGCTGGTCAGCTGGCGACGGCGGGCGTTATAAAACGCCTGCACTTTTTGCGGATCGCGCGCGAAGCCTTCAGGCGTCGCCACGTCTTCCACCTTGTGCTCCTCCCACAGGCCGTCGGCAGCCCGGAAAGTGCGGATCCCCGACTCGGCAGAGATACCTGCGCCGGTCAGGACAACAACTCGCGGTAAAGGATGCATGGCGATCTCCAGATTGCGGTCGCGTTCGAAAATGCGCTGACGCAAACGCTGCTGCACCTTGCGTCGGGTTTTCTTGTAGCGAGCCAGTCTCAGCCGGCGACGGGGTGTACGCATGTTAAATCCTCTAATCCTTAATGTGCAAAAAAGCGGCGCCGCGCGTGCCGCCTGCATCGCCATGGCGGGCTTTGGCAAAACGCGGCGGCTTTGCTCGCGGCAGCAGATGCGTTGCCACCTGCTGCTCCAGCCCGTCGTAAAGCGCGCCAAAACCAGACAGCCCGCCGCCCAGCACCACCAGATGCGGATCCACCAGCGTCAGCCAGTTTGCCAGGCAAACGGCCAACAGCGCCTGATAGCGGGCGGTATGGGCTATGGCCTGCTCGTCCCGTTGATAATAACGGCTGGCGATTTCCGGCGCACTGAGATCTGACTGATTATGCAGCCGCCACAGGCGGGCAAAGCCCGGCCCGGAAAGCCACGGCTCGATACAGCCGCGCTTGCCGCAGCCGCAGAGAGGCTGCGCCACGTCGCGGCCCAGCACTTCCAGCGCATCCAGCGGCAGCCGCATATGGCCAAACTCGCCTGCGACGAAGTTGCGTCCGGTCAGCGGTTTGCCTTCCACTATCAGCCCGCCGCCCACGCCGGTGCCCAGGATCAGCCCCAGCACCACCGGATAGGCTTTGAACTCGTCGTCCCAGGCTTCCGACAGCGCAAAACAGTTGGCGTCATTATCAATACGCACTTCCCGCCCCAGCCGCTGGCTCAGATCCGCCTGCAGGCGCTGTCCCTGCGCCGCCGGCACGTTGGCGGTAAAGACCGTGCCGTCATCCGGCACGGGCAGCCCAGGGATGCCCATACCGACGCTGCCCCGCGTGCCGCAGAACTTATCGGCTTCGTCCGTCATCGCCGCCAGCCTGTCGAGCAGCTGCGCGTAATCATGCGTGGGCGTGGCGGCGCGCTGGCTCCAGATAAGCTGGCGCTGCTCGTTATAGACGCCAAGCGCGATTTTGCTGCCGCCGACGTCAAAGCCGTAATACATGCTACTGCCCACTCAGCACGCGCGCCGGATCGATGCGGCTGGCGCGTCTGGCCGGATACCAGCTGGCGATCAGGCTCAGCAGCAGCGAGGTAAGCAGCACGATGCCCACATCCTGCCAGTGCACTTCTGACGGCAGAAAATCGATAAAATAGATATCGCCGGACAGGAAGTGGTAGCCGGTTAAGGTTTCGATACCGTGGATAATCGGCGTCAGGTTAAAGGCCGCCAGCACGCCGACCACCACGCCGCTGACGCTGCCCAGCAGGCCAGCCATCAGCCCGTACCAGACAAAAATAGCGCGGATCAGTCCGTCCCTGGCGCCCAGCGTGCGCAGCACCGCAATATCGCCGCTCTTGTCCTTCACCGCCATGACCAGCGTGGAGACAATGTTAAAACAGGCCACGCCGATCACCAGCACCATTGCCAGATACATAATGGCGCGGATCATCTGGATGTCGCGGTACATATAGCCGTAGGTGCCAATCCAGCTGCGGATATAGACATAGGCGTGCGTCACTTCGCCCGCGTCCCGCACCAGCTTCTGCGCGGCAAACGGATTGGTCATCTTCAGCGCGATGCCCGTGACACTGTCACGCATCGCCAGATAATTTTGCGCATCCTGCAACGGCACCAGCGCCAGGCTGTGATCCAACATCCCGCTCAGCGCCAGAATGCCGCTGACCTGAAGGCGCACGCGTTTCGGCTGGAGCAGCTTATGTTCGGGATCGCTATTGGGGATCATAATAGTCAGCCAGTCGCCCTGCTTTACCTTCAGGCTGTTGGCGACGCCCTGACCTAAAATAATCTGCTGCTTGCCCGCGCCGAAGCTTTGCCAGGCATTATTCTGCACATAGGCAGGCAGCGCGCTCAGTTTGGTTTCCTGCTGCGGATCGACGCCTTTAACCTGGATCGCCTGAAGCTTTGCGCCGCTCTCAATCAGGCCGGTGAAATTGATATAGGGTGCAGCCGCCGCAATGCCCGGAACCTGCTCCACCTTCGGCAGCAGCGACTGCCAGCCGGTAAAGGGCTGGTTGACCGGTTCGATTTCACCGTGCGGTACCACGGCCAGAATGCGGTTATTCAGCTCGCGTTCGAAGCCGTTCATGGCGCTGAGGCCAATAATCAGCACCGCCACGCCCAGCGCAATGCCAACCGTAGAGATCGCTGAAATCAGCGATACCATGCCGCCGCGACGGCGCCCACGGCTGAAGCGCAGGCCCAGGAGCAGAGAAAGAGAACTTGCCATTACGCCATGCCCGCTAGCGTCAGTTCTTCGCTGAGCACGCCGTCACGCATTTCCATCTGGCGGTTAAGCCGCTTCGCCAGATGCAGATCGTGCGTCACCACCAGAAAAGCGGTGCCCTGACGCACGTTCAGTTCGCCCAGCAGATCGAAAATGGCGTCGGCGTTGCGCGCGTCCAGGTTGCCGGTCGGCTCATCCGCCAGCACCAGACGCGGATTGTTTACCAGCGCGCGGGCAATCGCCACGCGTTGCCGTTCCCCGCCCGAAAGCTCGGAAGGCCGGTGCGCCGCCCGCTTTTCCAGACCAACCGCACGCAGCATATCAATGGCTTTCGCCTCGGCCTGCGCCTTGCTGGCCTTGCCAATCAGCAGCGGCATGGCGACGTTTTCCAGCGCGCTGAAATCGGGCAGCAGATGGTGGAACTGATAGATAAAGCCCAGCTCGCGGTTGCGCAACTCCGCCTTTGCCGACGAAGACATGCCGTTCAGCGACTTGCCGTTAAACACCACGTCGCCGGAGGTTGGCGTATCCAGCCCGCCCAGCAAGTGCATCAGGGTGCTTTTGCCGGAGCCGGAGCTGCCAACAATCGCCATCATTTCGCCAGGCGCCACGCTGAAAGAAACATTACGCAAGACGTCTGTCTGGACGCTGCCTTCCTGGTAGCGTTTGCACAGGTTGTCGCACTGCAACAGAATCGGGTTACTCATAACGTAAAGCCTCAGCGGGTTGAACGGCGGCGGCGCGCCAGGAGGGATAGAGCGTGGAAAGCAACGCCACGGCCATCGCGATAACAACAATGGTGGCCACCTGAACGGCGGAAATCTCGACGGGCAGCGCCGCGCCATCCAGGAAGATGCCGATCAGCGGCATCAGATTATTCAGCTGGCTGGCAAGCAGCACGCCCAGCAGCGCGCCGACCAGCGAGCCAACGATGCCGGCGGTTGCGCCCTGCACCATAAATACCAGCACAATTTGCCGGCGGGTCAGCCCCTGAGTTTGCAGGATCGCCACTTCGCCCTGCTTTTCCATAATCAGCAGGCCCAGCGAGGTGATGATATTAAACGCGGCGACGGCGACAATCAGGCTGAGCAGCAGCCCCATCATGTTTTTCTCCATCTTCACCGCCTGGAACAGCTCGCCCTTGCGCTCGCGCCAGTCTTTCCAGACCAGGCCGTCCGGCAGCTTCTGCTCGCTGAGCGTATCCACCTGGAGAGGTTTGTCCAGCCACAGCCGCCAGCCGGTGATATGGCCAGCCGGATAGCGCATCAGGCGCGAGGCGTCCTGCTGGTTGACCAGGATCTGATAGCCGTCCACCTCGCTGTTGGCGGCGAACGTGCCGATAACGGTAAACAGGCGCTGGCTGGGCAGCCGCCCCATCGGCGTAAACTGGCTGGCGGACGGCACCATCAGCCGCAGCTGGTCGCCGCGCTTCAGCCCAAGCTGTTCCGCCAGCTGTTCGCCGACGATAATGCGGTACTGATTGGGCTGTAGGTCGCTCTGCTTCACATTGGCGAGATACGGCGTCAGCGGATCCGGCTCGTCAGGGTTGATGCCCAGCATAACGCCGACGCCGACGCTGCGGGCGCTTTGCAGCACCACGTCGCCGGTGGTCAGCGGCGTGACGCGACTGACGCCTTTCAGCTGCAGCGAATCCGCCGGCACCTGCTGCGGGTCGATCGAGCCTTTCTCGCTGCTAATCAGCGCCTGGGGCATCAGGTTTAAGGTGCTTTTTTCCAGCTCGTGTTCAAAGCCGTTCATCACCGACAGCACGGTGACCAGCGCCAGCACCCCCAGCGTGATGCCGATGGCGGAAAGCCAGGATACAAACCGCCCGAAGCGGTCTGATGCTCGCCCGCGCATATAACGCAGGCCGATAAATAACGCGACAGGTTGATACATGTAATCCGTCTTCTGGCGGTAATAAGGCAAAAAGTGATCGAAGATGATAAAGGTTAGCCCGGCGTTATGGAACCTCTAAGCCGCTGACTCTTTTGCTAAGTTTTGTTATCTCTTGCGACACGCGCTTTTATTGGCGAAATATCACACTAAAAACGACCGTTAATTACTCAATTATTACGCAAAAAAGGGCATAGACTTAATTATCCCTTAAAGGGAGCAGCGTAGAGTAAAGGCGGGAGTGGTCATAATGTCAAAGTATGAAAAAGGCAGTATTGTCCGGCATAAAACGGGCGAAATTAAAGGACTGGTCGTCAACGTGTTTGAACAGGGCGATGCGCCGGCGGGCTATTACGTGAAGTGGGACGATGGCAATCACAGCTATCACGGCGAAAAAGAACTCATTTGGGCAAACATTGACCGACCCAGAATGCACTACACCCAACAATCGCCGAAATAGAGGTATACTCGGTTAGCCGAACAGGAAACGCGTCGTTTTCTGCTCTCCCTTTATGTGAAGAGACCGACTAACTGACTATGCCTGAACAAGCCCGATATACCCTGCCAGCAAAAGCAGGCGACCAGCGCCAGCTGGGACAATTAACCGGTGCCGCCTGTGCGGTGGAATGTGCTGAAATCCTGGCGCGACACGGCGGCCCCGTGATGCTTATCGCACCGGATATGCAAACCTCGCTGCGGCTGCAGGATGAAATCCGCCAGTTTACCGATGAGCCGGTATTAACGCTGGCCGACTGGGAAACGCTGCCTTTCGACAGCTTTTCGCCGCATCAGGAAATCATCTCTTCCCGTCTCTCCACGCTTTATAATCTGCCCTCGCTGGAAAAAGGCGTGCTGATCCTGCCGGTTAACACGCTGATGCAGCGCGTCTGTCCGCACAGTTTTCTGCATGGCCATGCGCTGGTGATGCGCAAGGGCCAGCGCCTGTCGCGGGATACGCTGCGTTCCCAGCTGGAGCAGGCAGGCTACCGTCACGTCGATCAGGTGATGGAGCACGGCGAATACGCCACGCGCGGCGCGCTGCTGGATCTCTATCCGATGGGCAGCGAGCAGCCTTACCGCATCGACTTTTTCGATGATGAAATCGACAGCCTGCGCCTGTTCGACGTCGACAGCCAGCGCACGCTGGAAGAGGTCGAGGCGATCAATCTTTTGCCCGCGCACGAGTTTCCTACGGACAAAGCGGCCATTGAGCTGTTCCGCACCCAGTGGCGCGAGCACTTTGACGTCCGGCGCGAGGCCGAGCACATTTACCAGCAGGTCAGCAAAGGCACGCTGCCGTCCGGTATCGAATACTGGCAGCCGCTCTTTTTTGAGCAGTCGCTGCCCGCGCTGTTCAGCTATCTTCCGGCCAATACGCTGCTGATTAACACCGGCGATCTGGAAGGCGCAGCGGAACGCTTCTGGCAGGAAGTGATGGCGCGCTTTGAAAACCGTCGCGTCGATCCGATGCGTCCGCTGCTGCCGCCGGAAAAGCTGTGGCTGCGCACCAACGAACTGTTCAGCGAGCTGAAAAACTGGCCGCGCGTGCAGCTGAAAAACGAGGCGCTGCCGGAAAAAGCCGTCAACACTAACCTGGGCTATCAGCCGCTGCCCGACCTGGCCGTCCAGGCGCAGGCAAAAGCGCCGCTGGATGCGCTGCGTCGTTTTCTGGAATCGTTCAGCGGCCCGGTGATTTTTTCGGTAGAGAGCGAAGGCCGCCGCGAGGCGCTTCAGGAGCTGCTGGCCCGCATCAAGCTGGTGCCGAAGACCATTCACGCGCTGCATGAGGCGGAGCAGCCCGGCGCTTACCTGATCGTCGGCGCCAGCGAGCACGGCTTTATCGACAGCCTGCGCAACCGCGCGCTAATTTGCGAAAGCGATCTGCTGGGCGAGCGCGTCAGCCGCCGCCGTCAGGACACGCGCCGCTCTATCAACCCGGACGTGCTGATCCGCAACCTGGCCGAGCTGCATCCCGGCCAGCCGGTGGTGCATCTGGAGCACGGCGTCGGCCGCTATATTGGCCTGACCACGCTGGAAACCGGCGGCATCACGGCGGAATACCTGATGCTGACCTATGCCGGAGACGCCAAACTCTACGTGCCGGTCTCCTCGCTGCATCTGATTAGCCGCTATGCCGGCGGCGCAGACGAAAACGCGCCGCTGCACAAGCTCGGCAGCGATGCCTGGTCGCGCGCGCGGCAGAAAGCAGCGGAAAAAGTCCGCGACGTGGCGGCCGAGCTGCTGGATATCTATGCTCAGCGAGCGGCAAAAGCGGGCTTTGCCTTTAAGCACGATCGCGAGCAGTATCAGCTGTTTTGCGACAGTTTCCCGTTTGAAACCACGCCGGATCAGGCGCAGGCGATTAACGCGGTGCTCAGCGATATGTGCCAGCCGCTGGCGATGGATCGCCTGGTGTGCGGCGACGTCGGCTTTGGTAAAACCGAAGTGGCGATGCGCGCCGCTTTCCTCGCGGTAGAGAACCACAAGCAGGTTGCGGTGCTGGTGCCGACCACCCTGCTCGCCCAGCAGCATTATGACAACTTCCGCGATCGCTTCGCCAACTGGCCGGTGCGCATTGAAATGCTCTCCCGTTTCCGCAGCGCGAAAGAGCAGGCGCAGATCCTGGAAGAAGCGCGTGAAGGCAAAATTGATATTCTGATCGGCACCCATAAGCTGCTGCAAAGCGAAATCAAATGGCGCGATCTGGGGCTGCTGATTGTGGATGAAGAGCACCGCTTCGGCGTACGCCATAAAGAGCGCATCAAGGCGATGCGGGCCGATGTTGATATTCTGACGCTGACCGCGACGCCTATTCCCCGCACGCTGAATATGGCGATGAGCGGCATGCGCGACCTGTCGATTATCGCCACGCCGCCTGCCCGTCGTCTGGCGGTGAAAACCTTTGTCCGCGAGTTCGATAATCTGGTGGTACGCGAAGCTATCCTGCGTGAAGTGCTGCGCGGCGGCCAGGTTTATTACCTCTATAACGACGTGGAGAACATCGAAAAAGCCGCCCATCGCATTGCGGAGCTGGTGCCGGAAGCGCGCGTCGCCGTGGGGCATGGCCAGATGCGCGAGCGCGATCTGGAACGGGTGATGAACGATTTCCATCATCAGCGCTTTAACGTGCTGGTCTGCACCACGATTATTGAAACCGGCATCGATATCCCGACCGCGAATACCATTATTATCGAGCGCGCCGACCATTTTGGCCTGGCGCAGCTGCATCAGCTACGCGGCCGCGTGGGCCGTTCGCATCATCAGGCCTATGCGTGGCTGCTGACACCGCATCCAAAAGCGATGACCACCGACGCGCACAAGCGTCTGGAGGCGATCGCCTCGCTGGAGGATCTGGGCGCCGGTTTTGCGCTGGCAACGCACGATCTGGAAATTCGCGGCGCGGGCGAGCTGCTGGGCGAGGATCAGAGCGGCCAGATGGAGACGATTGGCTTCTCGCTGTATATGGAGCTGCTGGAAAACGCCGTGGACGCGCTGAAGGAAGGCCGCGAGCCGTCGCTGGAAGATCTGACCAACAGCCAGACCGATATCGAACTGCGGATGCCGTCGCTGCTGCCGGACGATTATATTCCGGATGTGAATACCCGCCTGTCGTTCTATAAGCGCATCGCCAGCGCGCAGCAGGAAGGCGAGCTGGACGATTTGAAAGTGGAGCTTATTGACCGCTTCGGCCAGCTGCCGGACCCGGCGCGTAACCTGCTGGATATCGCCACGCTGCGCCTGCTGGCGAAGAAAATTGGCATCCGACGCGTTGAAGCGAGCGAGAAAGGCGGTTTTATCGAGTTTGCGGAGAAAAACAAAGCCGACCCGTCCTGGCTGATTGGCCTGTTGCAAAAAGAGCCGCAGAACTGGCGGCTTGACGGCCCAACGAAGCTGAAGTTTGTGCGCGACCTCGCCGAGCGCAAGCTGCGGGTGAAATGGGTGCGCGACTTTATGACGCAGGTGCTGCAAAACGCCGCCTGATGCGTCTGCTGCCGTTGCCGCCTGCCCTCAGCAGGCTGCAACGGCGTGCTTTACCGAACAGGTGCACGGTTAGCCTGAGCATAACAGGCTAACACGATTATTCTCCGCTAAAACTCTGCACGCCGCGCTATTATTCGTTCGACGAAATGCCCAACATAAAGCCATCTATCTCTTCTATTTTAATCCTTAACAGCCCGTTTTTATGATGCGAGAACTTTTCCGATCCTAACCGGAAGGCGACATCTTTCAGATGCAAAAAATTAAGCGGCACTGACGCGTCGTCATCTTCCGGCGTGTAGTACGCCTCGCCGGTGCGTTTAAAATAATTCGCTATCGCCTGCTCTACCGTGCCTTCCTGCGCGTCGCCAAAAAACTCGACGATTTTCTCGTAATATTCCTTACCGGAAATGGTGTTGCCCGTTACCAGCGCGCCTTTTACAAACAGCGTAACGCCCAGGCCGACGCCCAATTTACTGGCGATATTAGCGATAAAGTTCAGATCGGCGTCGCGCATTTTACTGGCGAACACGTTAGTCATTTCACTTTGTTCAGACATGCCGTTCTCCTTGCCGTTATAAAGGGGATCTATCAACTACCTTAATGAGTTTAGTGGAGAACGGGTCGCTGACCAGTCGGACGCCGATCGCCGATTTTCCGCCGCTGGCCGTCTGGCGAGGATTGCCTGTCCGCCCCGATTTGCCGTTATTTATCTTTGAATCGCTTGTCGTCCGGCACAGAAATCGGTTTCAGTAGCGGTAAAAAAAGATATTACTCAGGCGAGGTGCGTCAGAGAAAAACATTAATGCAGTTTGTGGAACTGCCTCGCATTTTATCGTTGCGTTTTCAGCGAGTTTGCACAGGAGAAGGCGTATATTTAAGCAATGAGGGAAGACAGGAAGAAGGAGAAGAGAGGTGTTTTTAGCGCGGTAATAACGGGGTGGAGCCCGCTATCACCGCTAACCACAACTAACTGATCAGGAGTTAATCATGGCTAAGACGGATTGTAAGTCAGAACCGCGCGTAACTGAAGTGCCGCAGCCGACCACTCGCTGCGAGTTTTACAGCCGCGCCGCGCACCGAGCGATATTTTTACGCGGCGAGTGGATAGAACAGGCAGGCTTTGCCGAAGGGATGCCGCTGAAAGTACGCGTGATGCCGGAATGTATTGTGATCACGGCGCAAAACGGCCGCGAGCTGTGGGGCTGTGTTGAGGGATTGAGCGTAGCGCATATCAATCATAAAAAGGTGAAGCAGTGGATAAAGGATTTCCCCGGCGCGTTGCAGGATAGCGACGATGCACCAGTGTTCAGGCGGAGTAACGGGGGCTTTGTGTAAGCCATCCTGGCTTGCTGGCTTGCTGGCTTGCTGGCTTGCTGGCTTGCTGGCTTGCTGGCTTGCTGGCTTGCTGGCTTGCTGGCTTGCTGGCTTG
>NZ_JBLFFM010000001.1:960553-965551 GCF_051400835.1 Erwinia artemisiae
GCTTGCTGGCTTGCTGGCTTGCTGGCTTGCTGGCTTGCTGGCTTGCTGGCTTGCTGGCTTGCTGGCTTGCTGGCTTGTCAGGACAAGCTTATTCAGGTAATGGCGTAAGGGAAGAATAATAATTTTTTATTTTATCCAGAATTGCCGCTATTTCACTGCTGGCAAGGGTGATTTCAGCAATGTTCAGTGCCTTTTTATCGACCCATTCATAGCGGTCGCTATCCTTTTTTTGCACAAGGCGCTGCATTCTGGCTGCCAGGATCCTGACCATCTTGCCATCGGAAACAGCAAAAACAGAGGCGCCGCTTTCGGAAATATTTTCTGTATCTGCACGGTAAACAGGATCCCCTTCCGGGTACTCCTCCTCTGCCGTGCTTTCTGGCCAGGTCAGACTATATAAATATTTGAAAGCGTCAGGCGCGGGCATAGCGAACACCTCTGCATTTATCGGCGGCGTGTACAGGGCATTAGCGGGATCCAGGAGTGTATTAACATCCACACAGAGCGTTGCCGTCCTTAAATCCTGCGGGAAAAAGTTGCCGTCAATACTGTAGTAGAAAAGCCCATTGTAGAAAGAGCCTGAAGGAGGATTCCAGTCAGGAATACATTCAGCAAAAATGGCAAAACGATAAGGATCACCAAAAAACATTTTCTACGCTCATTGTTAATTGAATCATTTCGTTTCAATAGCTATTCGAGGTAATAAACCCCGACAGTTTAGCCGGGGTTCATACAGGGAGAAATCAGAAACGATACCCAAGACCGATATTAAAACCGTTTATCGCTACGTCATCATTGAATTTAACGCGCGTGCCTTCATAACCGATATTTACGGAAATATAGTCTGTCGGATTGATAGCCACGCCAGCACCATAAGCAAACGACGTTTTGCTTGCATTATCCTCTTCTGAATACGCAGAAAGATAGGTCGTTTTGTCTTCTACTTTTGTATGCGCCATACCGGCAAGGGCATAGAGGCTGACGTAGTCGTTAATACGCCAGGCCGGGCCAGCCATAAACGAGTAATATTTCACATCCGTTTTGCCATCATAACCGCTAATATCGTCAAAAGCCTCAACCCTTTCAGAATAGCTGTCATCGCCTTTCATATAGCTAAAGGAACCGATAATGCTGACGGGTGAATCCCATTCATAGCGGTACTGAACGTTGACGCCGCGAATATTTTTAAAATATTCGACCTTGCTCTGTGCATAGCCAATCGACAAAGTATGGCTGTCAGCCAATACGCCGGTGCTGACCAACAGGCCACTACAAACTAATGCCAATGCGGTAATTTTTACTTTCATTACTCATTCCCTTTTTTACTGAGTTGTTTAAATCCCTGTGTTTGAGATGGGATTGTACTAAATTTCTTGCCGATACGTCATTAAAAAAATATTTTTTTTACTCGCCAGGCGGGCATTTCCCGCCATGATTTGCAGACTGCTTTTTATTTAGGCATTATTCCCAAACGAAAAATTTCAGTTGGAAATAAAGGCTGCAATATTATTTCATCATTGAAAATGAATAACCTTGGTGATAAAGCTGTAACATCGTAGATATTTTCAGCAATTAAAATCAAGTTTGTCCTGAAAAAAGGAATATTTGCGTCATCTGCAAGAACGAATACATCAGCATTTCTCATAGGACTTCTATTCAGTAAATCATCAATATTTTCATGATCGGAATGGTGAATTTCCGACCAGGAAATTGATCCACTTGCAAAAGGATATTTATTAAGGATATCAAAAGCTTTTTCCTTTTTCTGGCCTTCAATAATTTCGAAATCAGCACTAAGCGCTTCTTGACACTCTTCAAATAACGTCATGTTCTCTACCTGTTTAGCTGCTTCAATATCGTTTCAAAAGCTTTTTCGTTACCCTCAAATGGTATGACCTGCTTAACCGCTTTTCCTGGCCCCTTACCTTGAGAGTAATTCCATATATTAATATGAGTGCCTTTGTCTGGATCATAATCAACACGCCAACCAATTTTACCGTCGCTGGATTGCCGCCCAATAACTTTCCCATTTCCAGCACTTACTTCCAACCGCCCAATCACAGGTTTAGAATCAGCACCCAGATTACCGACAATATCCAATGCTTTATTTCGGGCGTTCTCCCAATTTTTCTCAGGGGAAAGTGTTTGTTCTATTCGATTTCCTGGTTGTGTACCAGTATTAATTTTCCCGAGCCCAGCAGCGATCCCTGCAGCACTCATCCCCACAGCCTGTGCCAGCGAATTCATCGCAAGCTGCTTCGCTTCAGATGAATCACCAGACATCAATGCATTATGAATCGCCGCATTTCTGTCTGCTTCAAGCTGGATAGTTGTCACCTGAAGGATTGAAAGCTCGTTCTGATCTGCCGCGCTCAGTCCGCTATTATCTCGCGCTTTTTCCAGCAGCTCACTGGTGCGGTTAGCATATTCGGTCTGCAATCTGCTGCCTTCGTTTGCCTTATTAACGCAGTCCTTAGCGCCCGTACACTCAACAACTCGCTTCTGTTGTTCGGCTGAAATCTGCTTATATTTTTCAGTGACGGTTCCCTCACAAGACTTGTCACCCTGACACTGTATCATTTCCTGAACGCGGGACTGGTTTTCCTGCACACTCAGCGCATTATTCTCAACCGCATTCTTCCCGGCCTGCGCGCCCGTCACCGCACCGCCCGCACTGCCCCCGGCAAGCCCGCCCGCCAGCCCCGCCGCCAGCGTCCCCAGCGCGCTGATGGTCTGACGCTGCTCCTCGCTCAGGTCTGCACAGTCAACGCCCGGATAGAGCTGCTGTGCGATATACTCGCCCGCCACGCCGCCTGACGCCCCCGCCAGCGCCGAACCGCCCGACGCCTGCGCCACCGCCGCGCCCAGCACCGCGTGCGCTGTCAGGTTGCCTCAACGTTAATCACCTCTTTGCCGTTTGCATCCGTGGTGGTGGTCGCTTTATGTATCAGCTCGATCGCCACACCGCAGAAGCGGCCACGGAAGATCCCGGAAGAGACATTTGAATGGCGACCGCTCTAAGGTAACTGACTGGTTATAAGGTAAAATCCCGGCTTGGCCGGGATCTTTATTAGTCATCATATTGAAGATTTATGTTTATTTTTCCGGCTTGTGTATCGACCGTTATTTCGCAGCCAGTCCAAACAGGTTTACCATTAGTCAAATTGTTATCTAAAAAGAAAGACTTATAAGCAAGTAAAGCATCAGTCAAATCAGCAACAGCCCTTCCATCAGGGGCAAACCAGCCCAGTTCTCCATTTTCATCTAAATAATCGAATTCATATTCCCCACCATCATTTTCATTAAAGATTTTAGCTCTTGCTATGATTTTTTTTGCATTTCCAGGTCCACACTCATACAAAATTTGACCTAGTTTTTGCTCAAAATTTTGATCCTGCATCATTTGCCTCCTGGGGAATTTTTGAAATCAACGTTAACAGGTCTACCTCCATCAACTGAGTACTGAACAATTACCCTATCTGGCCTTATATTGTTACCTGAATATATTGGTTGGATATTGACATCAACCGTTTTCCCTTCTTTCAATGCGATACCCCATGAGTTCTCCATTTTTTTCCATTGACTTTTATTAAGATTTCCATCCATAGGAACAATATTAAGCTTTTCACCAGGACCATTGAATATGCTGGCAATTAAATGACCACCTTCATCACCATTATTACCACATTTACCAGCCTTGCATTGCTGATAGGTGTTTCGGTCATTTTTGGACAGGCTTAGTGAGGCATTCACATATGTTGTGCGGCTCAAATCATCAGTATGATAGGTTTTATTTCCATCAACCTGATAGACCGTATTGGGTTCTGGTTTATTCAGTGTCTTATTCCACGCACCTTTCTTACCGGAGTCAACAATAACGATATTTTTTCCGGTAGCTGTAGGAAGTTTACTTCCTTTACTCACGCCTCCCAGCGCACTTAACGCTACGCCCGCAATAATATCAGCCTGAGCTTGATCGAGGCCATATTTCGCCATGATCTGCTCAGACACTTTATTGCTGGCAACGATCCCGTCCGCGTCCATCTGGTGCGCCCAGGTCGCTGTAAGATCGTAGACCATCTTGATCGGGATGTCTTCGCCCATTGCCCGATCTATTGCATGCTTCACCGCTATGCTGTCGGCCAGCACGTCGCCGTATTTCTGCTGACAGGTTGTCGGGTTGGTTGCACAGTCGCTTATTAGTTGCTTCTGCTGTGCGGTACTTAGCTCTTCGTATTTTTTGATAATGCCGCCACAGTCAGCGCCTTCAGCCTGACAGGACTTCATTTCAGCGGACCAGGCATCTATCTGTTTGCTGCTCAGCCAGTTATTCTCAACCGCATTCTTCCCGGCCTGCGCGCCCGTCACCGCACCGCCCGCACTGCCCCCGGCAAGCCCGCCCGCCAGCCCCGCCGCCAGCGTCCCCAGCGCGCTGATGGTCTGACGCTCCTCCTCGCTCAGGTCTGCACGGTCAACGCCCGGATAGAGCTGCTGCGCGATATACTCGCCCGCCGCGCCGCCTGACGCTCCCGCCAGCGCCGAACCGCCCGACGCCTGCGCCACCGCCGCGCCCAGCACCGCGTGCGCTATCAGGTTTGCCTCAACGTTAACCACCTCTTTGCCGTTTGCATCCGTGGTGGTGGTCGCTTTATGTATCAGCTCCGCCAGGTACGGCGCCGCACCGCCCGCAACGGCTCCCGCCACGTTGCCGCCCGCCAGCGCCGAGGCCGCCGCCGTCGCCGCGCTGATGCCCTGCTGAAGGGCGCTGCCCGTTCCCCACGGCGCCATGGCATTAGTGTAAGCCTGCTTCGCTATATCGTCGTAGCCGGGCGCCGTTTTCACCCCGTTCTGCCGCGCTTTTTCTTCCAGCTGCGTCTTCGCTGCCGCCAGCAGTTTCGGGTCCAGCTTCGCCTTCTCGCCGGCTATCTGGCCCTGCGTCCTCACGATATCGCTGGCCTGCAGGCCGATATCCACCACCGCCTGCACCGTCTCCACCCG